>CAZIMH010000238.1:0-5044 GCA_964540155.1 uncultured Saprospiraceae bacterium | reverse complement strand
ATAGATAGATATTACTTCGGTGATGCGACTAATCCTAATACAGTCTATCAGCCGATGATGTGTCAGCACTGTGACAATGCACCTTGCGAGAATGTCTGTCCAGTGAACGCCACTAACCACAGTTCTGAAGGACTAAATCAGATGGCATACAATAGATGTGTAGGTACAAGATATTGTGCTAACAACTGTCCATATAAAGTAAGACGATTTAACTGGTTAGATTATACGACAGCAGATATTTTCCCTGCTAATCAGCCGGAAGTGATGAAAGGAGAAGAGATTCCATTTGGTGCAGATAACCTTACCCGTATGGTACTTAATCCAGATGTGACTGTAAGGGCAAGAGGGGTAATAGAGAAATGTAGTTTCTGTGTCCAAAGATTACAAGAAGGTAAATTAACGGCTAAGCGAGAGGGTAGAAGATTACAAGATACCGATGTAAGAACAGCCTGCCAGACAGCTTGTCCTACAGGGGCGATTACCTTCGGAGATATGAATAATAAGAAAGGAGATTTATCCAAGAAATTGGCTTCTCCTATGAATTATATAGCACTGGATGAAGTGAATGTTAGATCTTCAGTGACATACACGATGAAGGTTGTTAACAGAGAGGAATCATTTGATTCTTAATTGATTAATTTTTTTTAGAAGAATTAGAATTTAAAATACATGAGTGCTCCTATTAGCGATATCAGAGAACCGTTAGTACTTGGACATAAATCCTATCATGACATCACAGAAGACCTCGTCTCTCCTACGGAACGAGCACCTGGATTCGGATGGACTGTAGGATTCCTATTGTCACTAGCTATGTTAGGTTTTGGATTATTCTGTATTGCCTGGACTGTCTGGTTTGGAATTGGAAGTTGGAATCTAAACCGAACGATAGGCTGGGGATGGGATATTACCAACTTTGTTTGGTGGATTGGTATAGGTCACGCAGGTACATTGATCTCAGCTATACTCCTACTTTTCAGACAGAAATGGAGAACTGGGGTAAACAGGGCCGCAGAGGCCATGACAATTTTTGCTGTTATCTGTGCCGCCTTATTCCCAGGTATTCACGTCGGTAGAGCTTGGGTTGTCTTTTACTTTTTCCCATATCCTAATACGAGAGGGCCACTATGGCCTAACTTCAACTCGCCATTACTTTGGGATTTATTTGCAATCTCTACTTATTTCACGGTATCACTATTATTCTGGTATACTGGACTAGTACCTGATTTTGCGACAGTAAGGGATAGAGCTAAAGGCCTCAGAAGAAAGATATATAACGTCCTTTCATTTGGATGGACAGGTTCGGCAAAGCACTGGCAGAGATGGGAGTCACTCTCATTAATTTTAGCTGGTATCGCTACTCCACTGGTACTATCTGTACACACGATAGTATCCTTTGATTTCGCCACTTCAGTAATCCCTGGATGGCATACAACTATTTTCCCTCCATACTTTGTGGCAGGAGCGATTTTCTCAGGGTTCGCCATGGTACTGACCTTGATGATTGTAACCAGAAAATTATTAGGACTAGAAGAATACATTACGATAGCCCATGTTGAATCTATGAATAAGGTCATCGTTGTGACGGGTACGATTGTAGGTGTGGCCTACCTGACGGAGCTATTTATTGCTTGGTATTCAGGTTATGTATATGAGCAATTCGCCTTCTTTAATAGAGCTACAGGTCCATATTGGTGGTCCTACTTTGGTATGATGTTCTGTAATGTAATATCACCTCAAATATTCTGGTCTAGGAAAATGAGAAGAAATATCGCTGTTACCTTCTTTGTATCTATTGTGATAAACATAGGTATGTGGTTTGAGCGATTTGTAATTATTGCTACAACACTTGCAAGAGATTACTTACCATCATCATGGAGTTACTATTCGCCGACTTGGGTAGAGATAGGTATCTTCTTAGGGACGATGGGATTATTCATGACGCTTTATTTATTGTTCACTAGAGTCGCACCTGTAGTGGCAATAGCAGAAGTCAAGAGTATATTAAAGACAGCTGGAGATCAGTACACTGGTCCTAACAAAATACATCACCACTCTCATGACGATCATGGTCATGGTGTAGGTGCTGGCCATGGTGACGATCATGGTAATGACCACCTTAGAATAGTTTCTTCTAATGTGGGCGCAGGTGCAGGTGTAATGGGTATGACACCTGAAGAACCTCAGGTTATAGAAACTCCAGAGCCTGTGACATATGAAGAACCCAAAGAAACAGCGCTGCCAGTAGATAATTCGCAAGAAGAAGTAGCTGCAGCGCCTGATAATTTGAAGAAAATAGAAGGTATAGGCCCTAAGGTAGAAGGAATACTTAATGGCGGTGGCATTTATACTTTTGCCCAACTCGCTAATGCCCCTATCTCAAGAATTAAAGAATTATTAGAAGCGGCTGGTCCTAGATATAAAATGCAGGTACCAGATTCTTGGCCTGAACAAGCAGGACTTGCCAGAGATGGTAAGTGGGATGATTTAGATGATTTACAAGATCGCCTTGATGGTGGTAAGTACGTATAACAAAAGATAATCTTATAGCAGATGGCTACAACAAAAGATATAGTATACGGTCTCTACAATGATGAGGAGGACTTATTAAGAGCAGTCAAACAAGCAAAGGATGCTCACTTGGAGATTATGGATGTATACACACCTTTTCCTGTGCATGGACTAGATCCAATATTGGGTCTTTCAGAATCCAGACTTCACATTGCCGGATTCATCTATGGGGCGCTAGGAACACTGACTGCC
Source organism: uncultured Saprospiraceae bacterium (assembly GCA_964540155.1). Taxonomy (GTDB): domain Bacteria; phylum Bacteroidota; class Bacteroidia; order Chitinophagales; family Saprospiraceae; genus RFSX01. Next base: position 2,284 of record CAZIMH010000238.1, on the reverse strand, counting down.
TTCGGTGGTATGTCATGGATATTTACTAGAGATTGGCCACAGATATTTGGTGGAAAACCACATTGGCCAGTACCGGCATTCATCCCAATCACCTTTGAGCTTACAGTGCTATTTGCATCCATAGGGATGGTTGTCACATTTTACGTGATTAATGGATTAGGCCCTGGTGTAGTGAATCCAACCATAGATCTCAGAATTACAGACGATAAGTTTTGCATCGCTTTCGATCAGTCGGAAGTCAATGCAGATAAGGCAAAGTCATTTCTTAAACAATCAGGTGCTGCAGAAGTACACGCTAAGACGATATAAGAATGCAGAATAAGAATGTATATCAACTATGCTTTTTGGTAGTAGCTATAGCACTATCAATAAGTGCATGTAAAAAGCCTGGAGGTAATTCTACTGGTAGTGAATTTATGCCAGATATGGCACACTCCATAGCCTATGAAGCTAACTACTACAATTACTACTACAATAATACTTGGGGCTCTCAAGATGAGTATTATGAGTATGCAAAACCAAAGAAACCTGTAGCAGGGACAGTGCCAAGGTCAAGCTCTCATTCTATATCGATACCGACAGCGACTGAAAGTAGCCCTTATTACTATGGCGACACTGAAGAAGAAAGAACGAGAGCAATGTCTGAAATTATAAATAATCCTTTTGACATTACTGATGCAGGGTTGGTCACAGGTAAAGAGTTATATAATATTAATTGTGCTATTTGTCATGGTGAGAAAGGTGATGGTGGCGGATACTTAGTTAGAGATGACGGAGGTGTGTACCCTGTACAGCCTGCCATTCTAATTAATGAAGAATTTACTAGTGCCTCTAATGGAAGATATTATCACTCTATTATGTATGGTAAAAATCTCATGGGTGCCTATAAGGACAAATTATCATACAGAGAAAGATGGGAAGTCATTCATTACATCCGCTCTTTACAGGCTAAGGAAAACAAATTAGCTTATAATCAATTCGAGAATACACTGAATAATGTAGACAGACCAGCGGGTAAGATTATGCAAGTGACAGAACTCCATCACGACGACAAAGATGAGATGCATCACGATGGTGATCATAGTCACCATAATAGTCATGATAAAGAAGACAATCACAGTCATGATCATCATGGAGAAGGTCATGATGGAGACCACGAACATCACGATGACCATCATGAGGATCATGAAGAACATGATCACCATTGATAATATAACTTAGAAAGAAACAAAATGACATACGAATTTTCGGGAAGGACAAGAACAACACTGATTGCTGGTATAGCAATAGGTTTGCTTTGTATGGTCTTGACTTGGATAGGTGATGATGGATTACATACAAGATTTTGGTCCAACTTTTTGCATAATGGTGTCTTCTTTACAGGGATTGGATTGATGGCAGCATTCTTTATGTGTGTGAGTATAATTGCCTGGGCTGGCTGGTACGTTGTCTTTAAAAGAGTATGGGAGGCTATGTCCTTATTCCTCATACCAGGTATTGCCATCATTGCTGTGCTAGGTATCTCTACATTTCTAGGATGGAATCATTTATATCATTGGAATTTTGAAGGGATAGCTGAAATAGGCAACGCTAATTATGATAAGCTAATAGCTGGGAAGGCTGGCTTCTTGAATAAAGGCGTATATCTTTTTGGATCCCTACTTCTGATGGGATTATGGACATTCATTATATATAGAATAAGACAACTATCTATAGCTGAAGAAGAAGGAGCGAAGGTTGGAGATTTTAGTTTTCACTATAAGAAAAGAAAATTTGCTGCCATGTTTTTGCCATTGGCTGGCTTTGGTTCGGCCTTTGTGGTTTGGCAGTGGATTATGTCAGTAGATGCACATTGGTACAGTACGATGTTCGCCTGGTATACTGGCGCTAGTTGGTTTGTATCTATGATAGCGCTTACGATTCTATTGTTGCTTTTCTTACAAAGCATGGGATATTACAAGAATGTTTCAGTAGAGCATTACCATGATTTAGGTAAGTTCCTTTTTGCGTTTAGTATCTTTTGGACTTACGTCTGGTTTTCTCAGTATATGTTGATTTGGTATGCTAATGTGGGAGAGGAAACAATTTATTTCAGAGAACGTGTGGATAATTATCCAGCACTTTTTTATCTGAACCTTCTAATCAATTTCATTGCACCATTTTTTATCCTAATGAGAAATGATACAAAGAGGAAAATGGGTTCTCTTGGGTTTGCAGCAGGCTTAGTTCTATTAGGTCACTGGTTAGATTTCTTTCAAATGATAAGACCTGGTGTCAGACATAC
>CAZIMH010000237.1:0-5053 GCA_964540155.1 uncultured Saprospiraceae bacterium | reverse complement strand
AGGGCCATGCATGGAATGATGCGACTACCTACATTAGTAACAAAGTGGACTTTAATAATTAATGTGCCGGATTTAAAATAAATCCTACTCAGAACTTTGTGTTACGAAGTCTATATAACTCTTGGCAGTTATAAATATGACTTCTTTACCCAGTTCTGTGATTTCACTATCCTCATCTACTACCAGCATGTCTTCTGCAAATGCCAGTAAGTCCTCCTCAGTATAATCTTGGAAGTATTCATTCATTGTCTCTTCCAGGTTGGCTTTATCTTCTCTTACCGCCCAGTTCTGATCCTCAAATTCCTGAAACTGATCTATATCAAATTCTTCTTCACTTTCTAGATACTTACTACACGTATGGTATATCGTAGAATGAATAAAGAACATCATTTGTTTCTCCTCTTCTGACAAGCCTTTGAAACCCTCAGAATTTAGATAATTCCAAAAATCTGGCTGATCCTCGACGAAGCTATCTTCGAATTCGTCCGACTCCATCTGCACCAGTATATCTTCTATTTGAGATTCGGTTATCATATCCTTTACTGCTTTAATTATTCTTCCTTGACCAAAAAGAAGCCTTCCTCACCTTGCTTCTGGTATAAGGGCATTAATAATCTACCATCTTCTTTGATGATCACTTCGCCATTCTTATCCATAGCCACTTGTTCGCCTTGTGATACTTTCTGAAAATTTGTATAGCCTGGATTCATGACAAATTTATCTTCTATTGTAATGTCATGTCTTTCTATTAACCTCGTCACCTTAGGCAAGTCCGCAGAATATCTAATCAGTATTTTCTCATGGTGATTCTCCACAAGATTTGGGGCAAGGGATCCCATTTCCTTCATGAAGTTAATTATTGCAGCTACAGCACGTGGGACAGAAAGCGCTTCTTCGTGCTGTCCAGACTCGAAAGTAATCGGCGTTGTCTTGACTCCCATGTTCTCCGTGGTAAAATAGTGTAAGGTTGTTCCCTTGAGCCCTTCTAGCATGCCCAGTACTATAGGAGCATGCATAGATAATCCCAGCTCTATGTCACTCTTTCTATCTCTGCATATTGTGAATATCCCCCCATAGGAAGAGGTGGTGTGTAAGTCAAGTAGAAATACTTCTGAATGTTCGTACCTATCTATCAAAAATCTAACGGTATCGTCTATCTCTAGAAGCTCCTTATCCTCACTGGTTGGGTTTGGGATTTTGCCTGCCCTCAATTGATTGATTCTGGATCGGCTGAAGTTTCTATTCAGGTCTTTGTCTATGAATCGCTTCCCTTGCTTATAGGCCTCCAGATTCCCTACTAAGCCTACATAATTTCCGGCGTATTCAAATTCAGGATGACGGATTGGCTCTACTTCCAACATCTTAATCACCAATTCTATGGCCTTTACCCCAGCAGGCTCATTGCCATGTGTGGCGCCGAAACAAAGAAATAACGGACCAGGGCGGTGCCCTTTATACATCCCTATAATTCTATCCACATTATCCATTTATTCAGTTATCAGGGGTTCTCCCTTTTCCAAGCCCAAAGATACAATGTTGCCCAAGTTCTGTAAGGTTTCCAATTTTCTGCTATCTCATTCATCTTTTTAATCAGATGCTTTTTCTCTTCCTTCAGTTCGTACACCCCAATCATGGCTTGCTGTATGCCCAAGTCCTTCGCAGGAAAAACATCCTCTCTCATCAATTCGAAGATCAGCACCATCTGCACTGTCCACTCTCCTACTCCCTTTATTTCGGTTAGCAATTTGATGATTTCTGCATCCGTCATCGTGCTCCAATCAAACGTAAATAGCGCCTTTTCCTGAAAGAAACGGGCTATGTTCTGGACGTAAGTCACTTTAGGTCTGGAAAACCCCACTGCCCTCAATTCATCATCCTCTAAAAGGAGCACATCCTCAGGACTAAAGTACTCTCCACCCACAAGTTGTAAAAAGCGGCCATAGATCGTATCTGCCGCTTTATAGGAAATTTGTTGGTAAGCAATTGACTTTACTAGTTCATTATATACATTCCCAGATTGTGGAAGTTCCAGATAGGTTGTACTTTTAGTTATCTCACGCATTTTGACGTCTTGCCTGAGATGCTTTAATGCCTTTTTATGAATCATATATCTACAGTAATGCGACTTGCTAAATATACGTGCTTTTCTATTTTTCTTTGTCTAGCTCTGACAATACAGGGGCAAGATTCGCTGAACATGGTTCGTGTAGGCCAGTGGAATCCCTCTGGTATGCCTTCTAGCGGTGGTGTTACCTATAACGATGTCTGGGGCTATACCACGCCGACTGGTGAGGAATATGCCATTGTTGGCAATGTGGATTCCATCATGATTGTGGATGTGACTGACTGCAGTACGCCTACACGCGTATTTGGATATGAAGGAGGAAGTACCGCCATATGGAGAGATTTCAAAACCTATGGAGAGTATGTCTATGCTGTTTGTGATGGGTGCAATGAAGGACTACACATATTTGATATGTCTGCCCTCCCAGGAGGCAATGTGACTCATGAGTTGACAACCACAGAGTTCTTTACCAAAGCACATAACATTTACATAGACACCGCCGAACAAACCTTATATGCTGTAGGGTCTAATACTGTCTCGGAAGGTTTTGTGATGCTAGATTTGAGTACACCAGATAATCCTACGCTGATAGATGAAATACATCTGGATGATGAAGCGGGTCTGCCTTCTTCTAATTTTTATGTCCATGATGTATTTGTCCAAAATGATACCGCTTATGCTTCTCATGGAAATACAGGATTTTTTGTTTGGGATATGTCTGATTTGTCCAATATTGAAATTTTAGGAGAGTATGATTCCAATGGGTATAATCATAGCAGCTGGATCAACAGTGACGGCGGGTATGCCTACTTTGCGGAAGAGGTACCTACTGGACTGCCTTTGTCTGTCGTCGACCTGGCAAACTTAGGGCACCCGACTCAGGACATCAATGTAGTGCATACTTTCAGAGATAGACTAGGCACCTCAGGTTTTCCTACACCACATAATCCATTTGTCAAGGAGGACACCTTGTACATATCCTACTATGAAGATGGGATAAAGATGTATGATCTGAGCACGCCTGATCTGCCAGTGCTTATCGCTTACTATGACACCTACCCCGATAATGGCAATGGCTATAGCGGCTATAATGGCGCATGGGGCACCTACCCGTTCTTTGACAGTGGATGTATCTGTGTCTCTGATATTGACTATGGATTAAACACCATCGAGTTCTGCCAATTTGAGGATTACTATCTGGATAGTGACGGGGACGGATATGGGGACGCCAATATCTTTATCAATGCATGTGAAATTCCTACAGGGTATGTAGATGACAAAACAGATTGTGATGATACAAATGCGGCTATCAATCCTGGCGCTACCGAACAGTGTGATGGCATAGACAACAACTGTAACGGGCAAGTAGATGAGGGACTTTTGACAACCTACTATATAGACCTAGATGGAGATGGGTATGGGGATGCCGCCGCTAGTCAATCTGCCTGCACACAACCAACTGGCTATGTGACTAACAATACCGACTGTAATGATGGTGACTCAAATATCTCTCCTGGCGCTACCGAACAATGTGATGGCATAGACAATAATTGTGATGGACAAGTAGATGAGGGATTGCTTACGACATATTATCAAGATGCTGATGGGGATGGTTATGGCCATGCTTCTAATACAACACAAGCCTGCAGCCTACCCTCAGGCTATGCTACAAATAATACAGACTGTGATGATACGGACCAAAACATCAACCCTAGTGCTACAGAAATATGTAACGATGGAGCAGATAATAATTGTGACGGGCAAGTGGACGAAAACTGTGTTCTTGATCCTTGTGACGCCATTAATTTATTTATATCCAATATCACACAAGATACTTCCAGAGCAAAGCAACTGCTGGAATCAGATGTCGTCATAGCCAACACGGAAGATGTTGTCTTCAGAGCAGGTAATGAGATCATGCTTTTGCCAGACTTCGAAGTTATTCAGGGTGCTGAATTTCTGGCAGAGATTAGAGATTGTGAGGTCACCTCTAGTAGTAGTGCCGTAGTTGGCCCCGCTGCTGCCTTGACAATCTATAATGAATTAAAGACTAAAAGTTTTCCATCTGATAGTCGATATTTATTATACAATCAGTACGGTGAGCTAAAGGCTACAAATGTGACCTACAATAAGGTGCTCCAGATTCTGTCTCAACTTAATGACAAGCAGGCCTATCTCTTAATTATAAACAAGGGAGAGAGCGGGAAATTGAAGTAATGAAAGCTAACGGTTCGATGAGGTATGATGTGGTGATTATTGGTGCCGGTCCTGCAGGAATTAATTGCGGCATAGAAGCTTCCAAGAAAGGGTTGAAATATATAATCTTGGAAAAAGGTGTTTTGGTTAATTCCATTTACAACTTTCCCACCAACATGACCTTCTTCTCCACTAGTAAAAATCTGGAGATTGCAGACATTCCATTTATCTCACATACGGAAAAGCCTACCCGCAAGGAAGCACTAGAATATTATAGACGACTTGTCCACCATTATAAGCTCAATATTTCATTCAAACAAGAAGTGATTTCTGCTCAATCTACAGAAAAGGGCTTCACAGTCAGTACCAATAAAAATGAATATACAACTAAGAATGTGGTTATCGCCTCTGGCTTTTATGATAACCCCAGACAGTTAGAAGTTCCTGGTGCTGACCTAGCTAAAGTGAAGCATTACTATGATGACCCTCACCCATATATAGGAATGAATATACTCGTTATAGGTGGGGCTAACAGTGCCTGTGATGTAGCACTAGAAACCTGGGCACATGGAGCCAATGTGACGATGGCTATTAGAAAACCCAACCTGTATCCGCGAGTCAAGTATTGGATATTACCTAATATAGAGAACAGAATCAAAGAAGGTTCTATCCCTGCATACTTTGATACAGCGGTGACGCATATTACTGAGGACAGCGTCACGCTGCGTACGCCTACAGAGACCCTAGAGATTCCCAATGATTACGTGCTGGCTATGGTAGGTTATGTCCCAG
>CAZIMH010000236.1:0-5087 GCA_964540155.1 uncultured Saprospiraceae bacterium | reverse complement strand
CCTCTTGTCTTTGTTTTTTCTTCTCGGCTTTGTCTTGCTTTCTTTTTCTTCTTTTTTTGTCTCTTTCTTTTTTGTTATAGCTATCTGCCATTTTGTTGGTTTAGTTAAAAAATACTGCGTCATCAGGTTAAGAAAATAGCTTAGTCTATTCAATTTGGTTAGACAACGTCAATTGTGCTGTAAGGTATTTACTTTAACGCAGATGCGTAGCACATATCCCCTATTTTCTCGCATTTGATGACTCATTCACTAAGAATGAGTGCCTATATCACAATATCTCTGTGTCTAAAGTTCCATCATGGTATAAAAATTAATTCCTTACTACAACCTATCTTCAAGGTTGAAAACAAGACTATGTTGATCGATCTTTTGCTTGAGTGAGTACAATTTTCTTCTCATATCACCCTATTCTCGGGAATCTGCTTTTAAATAGATTCAAGTATCGGTAGAGCAATTCTATACATGGTCTTGTCAGCATTTACCTTTGCTGTGATGAATATGATAATCAGACATGTGCATCATTTTCCTGTGCTCCAATTGGTTTTTTTCAGATCAGTAGGCTCTTCTCTTTTAGGTTGTTTCTTCATATACAGAGCTAATATTTCCTTTCTTGGCACTCACAGAAAGTTGCTACTACTGAGATCTTTCTTTGGGGTGACTTCCATGTCATTATTCTACACCGCCATTCAGATGATGCCTGTGGGTACCGCTGTATCACTGCGTTATCTATCTCCTGTGTTCGCCACAATCTTTGCCATATTTCTGCTACGGGAGAAGGTGAAACCTATACAGTGGCTATTTTTTATATGCGCCTTTATAGGTGTCAGCCTCATCAAAGGCTTCGATCCTAGGATATCATTCTTAGGGCTTGTTGTCATAATGGGTGCTGCTGTTCTAAGTGCCCTGGTCTACACGACGATTCGTATGATAGGTCAGAGAGAAAATCACTTGGTCATCGTCAATTATTTTATGGTAGTATCTACCCTAGTAGGTGCTGTAGGTTGCTTATTCAAGTGGGACTCTCCAGTAGGCATAGAATGGGTGTATCTATGCAGCCTCGGAATACTGGGATTTCTAGCACAAATTTGGATGACAAAATCATTGCAAGCCGCTGAGACCAATCTGATAACCCCTGTCAAGTATTCTGAAGCTATCTTTACTGTGCTTGGCGGGTGGTTGGTGTTCGGAGAGGGACAGAATATGCTTGCTTTAGCAGGAATTCTTCTAGTGATTTGCTCATTAGTTGCTAATGTAATAGTCAAAAGAAGCTATAGTCAAGAATCAAAATGACAGACTATTTCTGTAAGATAAAAGCTGAAGCACAGAACATTATTCTGACATTTCACGCAGGTGTAACTACTCGGCATTGCAAAGGCTGATTCATTAACTTTGCGGCCTTAAATAAATTTGCTAAGTAAAGGGCTGATGCATAAAATGATAAGTACTGACATAATAATAATTGGTGCAGGACCTTGTGGACTGTTTACTGTATTCGAGGCAGGGCTACTCAAACTTAAGTGTCATCTAGTGGATGTGCTTCCCCAACCTGGAGGCCAACTTTCAGAGATATACCCCAAAAAGCCAATCTATGATATTCCAGGATTTCCTAGCATCCTAGCAGGGGAATTGGTAGATAATCTGATGACACAAATAGCACCTTTTAAGCCTGGTTTTACATTAGGAGAAAAAGCAGAATCAATCAAAAAGACCGGCGATAAAGAATATACCCTGACCACCAATAGAGGCACGATCATCAAAGCTCCCGTCATCGCTATTGCAGGCGGTCTTGGTTGTTTCGAACCACGAAAACCACCTATCGAAGGCATCGCCAACTATGAAGATAACGGTGTGGACTATATGGTGAAGGATCCAGAAAAGTATCGAGGTAAGGATATCCTTATAGCAGGCGGTGGAGATTCTGCGCTGGATTGGACTATAGAACTGGCTGGCATAGCCAAGTCTACAACCCTGATACATAGACGATCAAGTTTTAGAGGGGCGCTTGATAGCGTGGATAAAGTCATGGCGCTCGCCAATGCTGGCAAAGTCAATCTGATAACTGAGTCACAAGCGATAGGCGTCAAGGGAGCGACAGCGTTAGAACAGGTCATCATAAAGTCTAAAGAGAGTGGAGAAAAAAAACTGGATGTCAATTACTTCATTCCACTATTCGGACTTACACCTAAGCTTGGACCAATAGCTGATTGGGGACTCAATATCAATCGCAGTGCCATAGAAGTAGATACCCTTGATTACGGCACTGGTGTAGAAGGCATCTATGCCATCGGTGACATCAATACCTATGAAGGGAAACTAAAATTGATCCTTTGCGGTTTTCATGAAGCGACGCTGATGGTACAATCTGCCTTTAAGCATATATATCCTGACCAGAAGTTGAGCTTTAAGTATACAACGGTCACAGGTGTGCCTGGTGCAAGTAACTAAATATATCATAGCATCTATTGGAAGACATCATCAAAATAACAGTTACGGATAGGGATGAACATGAGCATCATCTGGAAGCGCCTACAGACATGAACCTCAATTTAATGGAGGTTCTAAAGTCTTATGAATTACCTGTGGAAGGCACTTGTGGCGGCATGGCTTTATGTGCCTCTTGTCACTGTTATGTAGAATCTGATCATGAGTTACGAGAGGCATCTGATGACGAAGAAGATATGCTGGACCAAGCCTTCTTTGTCGAAGATAATTCGAGGCTAAGTTGTCAGATTAAAATCAATGCTTCTCTAGATGGGCTGAAGGTGAAGCTGGCGCCAGTTAGCTGATTAGAACTTAGCCCAAACAAATCCTAACTAAGTAGTGGATTTCCTAAATCATTCAAATTATAAATAAATATAATATGTAAATTTGTGGAAACAAGCTCCTTACATGAAGAATACAATTTTCATTTCTACTGTATTTCTATTGATTTCTACACTGTCACAAGCACAAAGTGGTCTCAATGTATATGCAGGTATTTCTTCTGCCAGTTCTCCAAGTGAGATTATTACTACGACTGGAGAACGAAATCAAGGGTATTTATTAGGTGCCGATGCCAGACTCAATAGTGGGAATATGTATTTCTTACTCAGTGGACAATATCATGTACTCAATTTTGATGCTAGTCAAGGAAGTTTTTTCTCAGTAGAAGAGCAAATGTCCTGGCTGAAGCTAAGATTTGGACTTGGTTTTAATGTGATTAACTTCACTGATAAGATAGCCCTAAGAGCTAAAGCCTTACTATCTATTGACCCCATCGTTTCTGTACCTGAGGAAATCGAAAACAATGATGACCTAATTTTCAATGCCTCTACGGCAGGTGGTCATTTAGGTGTGGGATTGGATTTTTATGCTTTCACCTTTGACATTGAATACGAGAAAGGATTTTTCAATGCCGTAAACATGGTGCCCTCTACTACTGTAGATTTTATCACAGCCTATGTAGGTGTAAGATTCTAGTGCAGCACCTTTACGGGTAAGGACACCTCCACATTTCCTTCAGGATTAATTTTAGTGAGTTCTACTTCCTTGATTTGATTAATCAAGTGAGGTGTTTCTGGTATTTCTACTTTGATATAATTATCAGTAAATCCAGTTAGATAGTTATTGCGTTTACTCTTTTCAAAAAGTACAGGTCGTGTACTACTGAGATATTCTTGATAGAACTTCATACGTTTTTTATCAGACAAGGCACGTAGAACCTTATTTCTTCGGCGGCGCTCTTCCACTGGGACGACACCCGGCATATCAAAGGCCGCTGTATTCTCTCTCTCAGAATAGGTAAATACATGGAGATAAGACACATCCAATGAGTCCAAAAAAGCAACCGTCTCCAAAAACCGCTCATCGGTCTCTCCGGGAAAACCCACAATTACATCCACCCCAATACAGCACGAAGGCATCAGTTGCTTTATAAATTCTATTCGGTCTCTATATAATGACGTCCGATACCTTCTGCGCATCTGCTTTAATATAACATCCGAACCAGACTGCAGTGGCATATGAAAATGGGGCATAAATTTGTCAGACTTAGATACAAATTCAATGACTTTCTCAGTGCACAAATTTGGTTCTATTGAAGATATACGGAAGCGTTGGATATCTTGCACTTTATCTAGTGCTTGGATAAGGTCTATGAAATATTCTTTTCGTCTGTAGCGGGTAGAGCCCTCTGGTGTGAGGTAAGGTTGCTTACCAAAATCACCAATATTGACACCGGTAAGCACGATCTCTTTATTGCCCATGCTGGCAATCTGCCTCGCTTGTGCGACGACTTTTTCTATGGTGTTGCTTCTGCTGTTTCCTCTGGCATTGGGAATCGTACAGAAGGCACATTTGTAATCACAGCCGTCTTGTACCTTAAGAAAAGTTCTTGTTCTATCTCCAAAAGAAAATGCTTCTTCAAAGCTATTGGCATGTTGGACCTCTTCTGTGTAGACATCGGCTTGGCCCACCGACTTAGATAAGCCTTCCACATAATCTAGAACTTGGAATTTTTCTGAGGCACCGAGCACCAAATCCACACCCTCGATATTTGCTATTTCTTTGGGCTTTAATTGGGCATAGCACCCAATCACGACCACTCTCGCTTCAGGAGAATTTTTCAGTGCTTGGCGGACGGTGTATCGGCACTTGCTATCTGCCTGTTCAGTAACAGAACAAGTATTGATTACATAGAGATCTGCACCGTCAGAAAATTTATTTATACCAAAACCTGCTGCCTCAAACTGTCTACTAATTGCAGAAGTCTCAGAGAAGTTGAGCTTACAGCCCAAGGTATGGAAGGCTACAGTCTTTGGTGTGGACATGGCGCAAAGGTAATTAGCTTTATATCAAATAGCTAGAAAAGAATGGGACCGTAAAGTCAAATACATACTGTCAGACATCGCTCCCAATCTATTTTCTGCTCTCTTTATATATCGTTCCAGCCTTCATTACAAAGCGTACATCTAAGGTGCTGTTGATATCATCCAATGGACTGTCTTTCATGGCGATGATGTCAGCATATTTTCCTTCTGAGATCGTGCCCATGTCACTGGTTTTATTCATGAGGTCTGCCGCATTGACCGTGGCAGACTTTAGTGCTT
>CAZIMH010000235.1:0-5125 GCA_964540155.1 uncultured Saprospiraceae bacterium | reverse complement strand
AGTTAATACATGGTAATAATTATCAATGTATAATTCACTCAATATTAGTTATTTACAATTAGAAAAAACTTTAACTTAATTGAATATGCGTTAGGACATTAATAATCGAATTGCAAGTATTATTTTTACACGATTTCAAGTATCAATTCTTGTGTTTTTTCATATTTAAAATACTTTCTATATGTAAATAATTGAAATTGAGTTCTACTACAAATTACAACGTTTCAGAACCTGATTGAAGTTTTTACCCATAGATGTAATTTAAATTTTATACTAATAAAAAGTAAAATGACGAAATTAATTGGTCAGTGCTGTCTGGCAGTATTGCTAGTCGCAACTACTCTGTTATCAGAGATTTCAGCATCCACACCTGTAAACGGCACGTTTACAACATCAAACATGAACTTTGATATGGATGCCTGTAGTTCTTTCCCAGCTCAGAATACCAATACTGATTACTCAGAATTTGTACCAGTAATCGACAACTCTGACGCTTGTTTACAAATGAGCATCCTCAACAATTCTCTAAGAAGAGAGGAACCTTTAAGAAACCCTCATTCATGTACACCTGGTATTATAGGCTCCGCAATGTGTGTGAGTTCAGTAGCAGACTGTACTTTCCCAGCAGGACATATGAGATCAGTTCTTATTGATGTCCAAGTAGTCCCTGGTTCGGACGGGAGTGGAACTCTAAGTAGTTTGTCATTTTATGAGCAAGCGCCATTAGAGTATAACTGGATAGACGGAGAATCTGGTCTAAATAACTTTCCTACATTATATGGTGTAAGAGTCTTGAAAGACGGCGTGGAAGTATTCAGATCAGCTGACAATGCAACGACAAATGACTGGACAAGAGAATCATATAGTTTCTTAGATAATCCTGCTTTTACAGTTACAGAAACATCAGTATTCACATTCGAATTTATTGGATACTGTTTAGTAGGTAATGGTTCATTAGTCAACGCATGGGATTTAGATGAGATAAGCATAGAAAGTTCATGTGGTACCATTATAGATGGTGGTTCACTATCTCTTCCTAATGGTGCTGTATCTTCTTCAGTATGTGTAGGCACGGGAGCAGGTGCCCCAGTAAATGTTGACTTAATAGGAAATTCTTCTACAAATGGGAGTTATTTCATCACAGATGATATGGGAAATATCATAACTGTTCCAGCTGGAGGACCTCCTTTCGACTTTGAAGGTGCTGGGCCTGGCATTTGCCAGATTTGGTTTATTGCCTATGAAGGTATATTGAATGGCCTTACTGCTGGAGCTAATATGGCTGACTTTGATGGATGTTTTGACATATCAAACCCTGTCAGTGTGAATAGAATGTCGGCTTCACCAGCTACAATATCCACAACTTCTGGCACTACAATTTGTGGCAACAATTCGTCGCCTATAGATGTAAGTATATCTGGCGGAAATGGAATGAATAGATGGGTTATAACGGATGACGTTGGAAATATTATCGGTTTACCAAGTGCTCCACCTTTTGACTTATCTCAGTTTTCAAATGTTCAATGCATTATACAAAACGTAAGCTTTGCGGGTAATCTTGCAGGATTTGCTATAGGTAGTAACATAAATAACTTATCAGGAAGCTGCTTCGGCTTATCTAATCCTATTGTAATCACAAAGCAAGATGTTGAAGGTGGTGTATTAGGAAGTAATGGATTTTCATTTATCAATATATGCGAAGGCAACGGCACAAGTAACATAGTTGACCTTATGGCCAATAATATTAGAGGTGATAACAGTCAAATTGTACTAGTAGGTGAAAATGGTGTTATAATAGATGCTAATCCGTCAATACCATTCGATTTCTCAGGATTCAATTCTGGATCATTTAGTTTTTACAATGTTAGCTGGAATGGTACATTAAATGGCTTAACCGCTGGTAGTAACATAAATAACTTAAGTGGTACTTGTTTCGACTTATCTAATTCAGTACTTGTTGATAAAGAGCTGGCTGTAGGTGGATCTATTACTTCACCACGTGGAGGTAGTTTTGAAGTTTGTATAGAAGGTGTTGTTTCTGATCCAATAGATGTAAGCTTATCTGGAAATCAAGGTGAGTTTGGTAGATGGATATTTACAGATCCCAATGGAACTGTAATTGCACTACCTAATGACCCACCATTCTTACTTGACCCAACTGTAGGTCCAGTTTGTGTGGTCAGATTTTTAAGCTTTGAAGATTCATTTAGAGGTCTTTTCTTAGGACAAAACATCTCTGAATTTGAAGGTTGTTTTGATTTATCTAATTCAATAACAATTAATAAGAATAGGGCTTCAGGTGGAACTATCACGGATAACGGATTCACATTCATTGATATATGTGCCAATTCTTCATCGCAGTTAATAAGCGTAGATTTAGTAAGAAACATAGGTGATAATTCTGTATTCCTTATTTCAGACTTAAATGGAAATATTATTGCTACATCTAATGACCCTAATATTGATTTTACATCATTTGGTGATGGCAATTACAATATAACTCACCTTGCATATGCTAATGGTGTAACAGGAGCAGTAGTTGGAGGAAATATCAATAATATCTCAGGAGACTGCCTTGATTTCTCTAATGAGATTAGGGTCAATAAATTTAGCACAACAGCGGGTACAGTATCTTCACCTCTAGGTGGCAACATAAATGTGTGTAACGATGGAGAAGAGGACATGATAGAAGCTACATTGACAGGTAATTCTGGAGGATTCCAGAGATGGATAATTTCAGATGCCAATGGTAATATTTTAGGACTACCTAATGGTTCGCCATTTTCATTTGAAGGCTTCCCTAACGGTACTTGTTTTCTAAGTAGTTTATCATTCGAAAATGGTATAGGTGGACTTAGTTTAGGAAACAATATAAATGGCTTTTCAGGATGTTTCGCCTTATCTAATATGATTCAAATAAATAAAGAATCGGCTAGTGGAGGAAGCTTAGCTACTACTGACGGAAATACAGGTGTTAGTGTTTGTCTAGAGGATAACATTCCTGATGTAGTCAACTTTGAAGTATCAGGTGTTCTATCTGACAATACAGGAATAATTATAACAGACAATCTAGGTAATATACTTGCCTTGCCAGGTAACGTTAATTCATTTGATTTTGCTGGCACTGGAGCTGGAATATGTCGTATATATAATGTTGGCTACAATGATGCAATCAATGGATTGTCAACTGGACAAAACATTTCAGGTCTAGGAGGCTGTTTTAGCCTATCGAATTTCATTACAGTATTTAGAAGTGTCACAGAAGGCGGATCTATAACGACTACTGGAGGTGAAACCAATGTTACAATCTGTGTATCAGATGGTATCGCTGACCCAATAGATGTTACTGTAACAGGTGCCAATACTACGGGAGAGAATAGAATAATAATTACGGATGATTTAGGTAACATACTTGCGCTACCTACTTCACTGCCGTTTGATTTCGAACCGACAGGAGTTGGCATATGTAATATATATAATGTCAATTTCGCAGGTTCTATAGATGGCTTGATGGTAGGAGGCAACATTGCTACTCTAGGAGGTTGTTTTGATCTTTCAAATTCTATTATCGTTAATAGATTTGATTTTGATTCTATGGGTTCTAACTCCACAGTTATCTATAATATGGATGCGTGCTCTGCATTGACAGGGACTACACAATTTGATTATGATGAGTTTGTTCCAGTTATAAGTAATGGTGCTGGGTGTACGAGATTTTCTGCAACTACTATCTATAGAAGAGATCCTATGAATTTCCCTCATTCATGTACCCCTGGGGTAGGAGGGACAATTGCTGTATGTGTTTCTTCACAAGATGATTGTACATATCAAGCTGATAGTGATTATGCTATTCGATTTGATGTTACAGTAACTCCAGGAAGCAATGGCATTGGAGCTATCTCTACTTTAAATTTCTATGAAGCTGCGCCAATGAATTTCATTTGGTTAAATGGTATAAGTGGTCCTAATAACTTCCCTACACAGTATGGTGTAAGAGTACTTAGAGATGGACAAGAAATTTACAGACAGACTGATTTAGCTACAAGTGCTGATTTTACTCTTGAAACTTTTGACTTCAGTTCAAATCCTGATTTTACGGTGACATCTGAGTCAGTATTCAGTTTCGAATTATTAGGCTATTGTACTGCAGGTATTGCTGGAGCTCCTGCATCAGCTTGGGATATAGATAATCTATCTATAACTACTAACTGTTCTGGAGCATTAAACGGAGGTTCTGTTTCTCTAACAGGAGGCGGCACAACAACTGAGATATGCGCAGATGACGGTCAAGATGACCCTATTGATGTAACAGTTACAGGATCAAATGGGCCTAACCTTCAGTGGATTATTACTGATGACGCAGGAAATATTCTAGCGCTTCCATCAGCGCCACCTTTCAATCTTGAAGGTCAAGGACCTGGTGTTTGTAACATCTATAATATTGCCTTCCTTAATGGACTAGAAGGTCTTATGGCTGGTGGTAATATAGATGCATTCCAAGGATGCTATTCATTGTCAAATGCAGTAGCCGTTACAAGAAATACAGGTGCAGATTGTGCTAGCCCTCTTGTATCAGGTGGAAACATCACGACACTAAATGGATTCACTCAAGAGTCTCATTGTATAGATGATGGCATCGCTGATATCATAGACATACAATTAACAGAGAATACTGGCTTATCGTCAGCTTGGATAATCACCAACAACCAAGGTCAAATTATTGATGTACCTCAGAACTTCCCTTATGATTTCGAAGGGACTGCTCCTGGCAGAGTTTTCATATATCATATCAGTTTCAATGGAGACATATCTAATATGGCTGTAGGAAATATTATTTCAGACATAAGAGGAAATGTATCATTCTCCAATGGTGTAATGATAAATAAAGAGGCTTGTGCTGTTGCAGAAGTGGATGAAGAAGTTATGGAAGAGATTATGAGTGATTATGCTACGGACATTACTATATATCCTAATCCTACTACCAGTATGATGACAATAATGAATAACCAACCATCCAACTTTGGATCTGAAGTTATTCTATATAATAGTTTTGGTCAGATATTAGGAAGTTACTCTATACACAACGATCCTATTCTAGTGGATGTGTCTGAATTAACAACTGGAT
>CAZIMH010000234.1:0-5133 GCA_964540155.1 uncultured Saprospiraceae bacterium | reverse complement strand
CTAAGATATAGTCATTATCAGCAGGGTAAGTCCTTACGCTGTAATATTGGCTTGCATTTAGTCCCTGTAAACCGATGTTTAGATAGTTCGCACCACGATCTGTAGATTTACTAATACCACCATGGTTGCTTACTAATATATTATGCTCTCCGTTTCTACGGAAAAAGTCATTGACATACATAATATCAGCATGAATGGCCGTAGACTTATTGTCATAATATTCATACCATTCATTAGCTTTTATCCAGTTTCTCCCTCCATTACCACTCCTATAAACCTCTACGGCACCTAAAAACATCAAATTTGGGTCACTCTTAGAAACAGTAATACCTGCATCCCAAGGTGTCGTAGGTAATACACCTAGTCTATCCCAGCTCTGACCAAGGTTTCTTGATCTATAAAAGATGTTATTCTGGTCATAAGAAAAAAGTGTCCTGATGTTATTGGCCTTTGAAACTTCTACATTAACACTAGCAAATCCAAACGCAATAGGGGAGGATGAAGAATGTAATCTTAGAATATCTGAATCAGAATCATAACTGTAAATCCTGGTAGTAGAGCCATCAACTTGCTCAGACAAAAAGAATGTATTGTCATCCTCTACTGAACCAATAGAGACTTGACGAAGCTGATTGAAATCAAACGTTCTTATAGATCTAAAAGAGCTACCATAGTCATCGGACAAATAAAGCCTTACACGATTTGTTCTATCTCCCAGATATAAGAAGGCAACATATTTACCGTCTTCGAATATTATTTGATTCTTTATAGAAGCAATTTCGTCTGGATTAAAACCTTCAGACATCTGCCAGAATGAGCTATTACTATCTTTATAGTGAGGGATTCCGCCTATGCTACTAATGATTCTATAATCAGAATTAGGAGGGTGGACAATATCTAGAAAGCGACCATCAAACCTTAGTTGGTCATTGACTATTTCCCAAGTAAATCGACTTAGGTCACCTTTCCAGATAGATCCTCCATCTGCAATAGCATAGATTTTGTCATTGGAAGCGTTATAGGCGGTTTTTATTATGCTTCCAGACTGATTGATACTTCCTTTTTCATTCCAGGTGCCATTAATTCTTCCGTTGGCTAAGGAAGTCGACGTTGAGTTTGTCCTATTTCTATGCTTATTTTCCTCATATCTGGCTGCGGTGTTCTGGAGTTCTATTTGTCTCCAATTAATATTATCACCTGAGGAATGCACGTCTTCAAACCACGTCTTCTTAAGGTCCCTGTAGGTCCCATCTTCCATATCACTTTTGACGTATATTGTATCTGTAGGCTGGGGTCGTGTAATCTCTTCATGTCCATTATTACATGAAATCAGAAGAGATAGAAGGGTTGTTATGAGTATTAGCCGATATAAATTCACTGTCTTATATATTTTTACACAGCACATATAAGACCATTCTTATACACGCTAAGTCACATTCTGATAATTATCATCCCAATTTTTAACATTAGGATTAGATAATTTTCCAACAGACTTTCCAACTAGCATAGATACGGTAGCATCACTTGTAACGTTAATGACGGTACGCATCATATCTAATGGTCTATCTATCGCAAAAATCAATGCAAGACCTACAGCAAGTGTCTCCTTTGGAACACCTACAGAGTCTAACACAATTACCAGCATTACCATACCAGCTCCGGGAACTGCTGCCGAGCCGATAGAAGCTAGTGTAGCAGTCAAGACAATAGTAAGTTGATCAGGAAGTGTTAGTCCATAGTTCAACGCCTGACAAATAAATACTGCTGCCACAGCTTGGTACAAACTTGTTCCATCCATATTTATTGTAGCACCAACGGGACATACAAAACTGGCTACTTCCTTATCTACACCCAGATGC
The DNA here is from genome assembly GCA_964540155.1 of uncultured Saprospiraceae bacterium. Classification (GTDB taxonomy): domain Bacteria; phylum Bacteroidota; class Bacteroidia; order Chitinophagales; family Saprospiraceae; genus RFSX01. Next base: position 3,274 of record CAZIMH010000234.1, on the reverse strand, counting down.
TCTTCCACACGTTCCATAGTTACCGGTAGTGTTGCCGCTGAAGAACTTGTACTGAAAGCTAACAACTGGGCAGGGCTTATGCCTTTTAAGAATGTCCCAGGCGAAACACCCGTATATAGCTTTATCACTGTTAAATAAATGGCGACCATAGTTAGCAAACCAGCTACCACGGTAAGACCATATTTAGCTAGTGCAACAAAGATGTCGTAGTTATCAGTTTCTACTATCAGTGATGCCAATAGGGCAAATACTGCATATGGCGCAAGAAGCATAATGAGATCGATCATTTTCATGATGACTTCATTCAAACTATCAAAAAATTCCTTTATGGCTCTGCTTTTTTCTGGCTTTACAAGAAGGAGACTTATACCAAATAGGACTGTAAAGAAAATAACTTGAAGCATATTGCCATTACTGCTAGCCGCAGCGAATATATTGTCAGGCACCATGTCTACGATAAATTCTAAAGGTCCTTTTTCTTTTTGATTCAACGCAGAATCTACTCTCTTGGAAGCAGAAGAATTATAAGAGGCGCTTAATTGCTCTACAGTTTCCTGTGACATGCTATTGCCGGGTTGGACAATATTAACATAGGTCAGACCTATAGTTACTGCTATAAAAGTGGAAATAAGGTATAGAAGTATTGTTCTAGTCCCTAATGAAGAAAACTTCGAAATGTCTTTTAGGTCAGATATTCCTTTGATTAAGCTCGCTATAATCAGCGGAATGGCGATGAGCTTGAGAAGATTGATGAATATTGTTCCTAGTGGTTTGATATAATCAACAATAAAGGACTTACCCCACCCAATATTGGACATAGCTATTCCAAATACGATACCCAAAGCCATACCTATAAGTATCTGCCAATGTAATGCAACTTTCTTCATATGACATCAATATAAGAATGTCCCGATTCAAATTGAATTTTAATAGTGAAAAGCTACTTGACTTTGTACAATCACGGATGTTTTAAACTTTGGTAGCCCTCATCATTTCCCGCTTTTTTCCGGGACCATTAAGTTTTTCAATGCGGTAGCCTAGGGATTCTAACGTTCTTCTGAATGCACCTTGAGTACAATAGGTGACGAGATGTCCTCCTACATTAAGTCGGTCATATAGTTTCTTGTGTAGTTCCATCTCCCACAATTGTGGTTGGCTAGACGGAGCGAAGGCATCGAAGTATATGATATCATATGCCGCGCTGAGAGTGGCAGTCTCTATTTTGCCTTGAGATTTATGTAAGGAAAATGAGTCGGTAAGTGTATGAGGTTTATTCCACGACTTCTGATGTATCAATTGGAATAAAGCTTCTTCATCCTGACTTAGCTGCAGTAGCTTAGAATAGTTAAGTGATTTGAAAATTTCTTCTGGTACTGGATCACTTTCTATCGCAAAATAGTCGATATCTATTCCTAGCTTTCGACTTTCTAACAGTGTAAGAAAAGCGTTTAGACCTGTACCAAGACCCATTTCAAAAATGGATACTTTTGACTTTCCTAATCGGTAAGCGTGATAGAGTCCAGCAGAAATAAAGATATGGATGGACTCCTCTAATGCGCCATAGAGGGAATGATAATGGGCTCCATATTTGCCGCTAAATAAAGTATTAGATTGATCAGCTGTAATTCTTATATCCACAACTGATCAACTGAATACTTATTATTTTGAAAATGGTAGTGTGATAGCTGGAGTAATCTTAAAATTGTTAGGACACCCAACTCCTTTCTTAGCGCAAGAGCTAAATACTGTCAATACAATTAAAAAAGTAAAGACCTTAGCTATAGCATTTAAATGATTTTTCTTCATTTTAGACGTTTTATGTGTTTAGTAACGATGATTAAACAAATATATTACCAATTAGATGCAATTGTAAGCTACTTGTCACAAGGTTTTACACATAAATTTTTCTTAAAATTCATATGAGGTACCATTTGATCGCTGTTGGAGGTAGCGTAATGCACAATTTAGCTATCAATCTTAAAAGCATGGGACATGTGGTTTCTGGCTCTGATGATGAGATTTATGAGCCTAGCAGAAGCCGATTATTGAGCCATAGTTTACTTCCAGATGCCATGGGATGGCATCATGATAAAATCGATGATGATATTGATATTGTTATTTTAGGAAAACATGCCAGGACGGATAACCCTGAACTTCTTAAAGCAACCCAGCTCGGCTTGCGAATAATGTCCTTTCCAGAATTTGTCAATGAAATGAGTCAGGCATCTACACGTATAGTTGTGGCTGGGAGTCATGGAAAGACGAGTACGACGTCAATGATTATGCATGTCATGAAGTCTTTAGGTTATGACTTTGACTACTTGGTTGGAGCTCAATTGAGTGGTTTTGATACGATGGTGAGGTTGTCAGGAGCAGAGATATTGGTCGTAGAAGGAGATGAGTATCCCTCATCTTGTTTAGATAATAGCGCCAAAATGCTTCATTACAATGCCACTTGTGCTATAATAACAGGTGTTGCTTGGGATCATGTGAATATCTATAAAACCTATGAAGACTATCTTGAGATATTTAGGGTGTTCCTTGCACAAATGCCTAAGAACAGCTCAGTGTTTTTTGACATGACAGACTCACAGTTACTTAGGATAGCTACAACGGAGTCGTTTCAGTGTAAGCGTGTAGGATATGAGGCCATGGCCGACATCAAATCCAACAAGGTCACGTATGACAACGCGGTATATCCGATTAAAATTTTTGGTAATCATAACTATAAGAATCTTCAAGCAGCCTATCATGCTTGTCAGAATATTGGCATTTCTAAAGAAGATTTCCTGTCAGCAATCACTACATTTTCAGGGGCTTCCAAGAGATTAGAGTTAATCAAAGAAGCACATCCCATTACCTACAAGGACTTTGCTCATGCCCCCTCTAAAGTGAGGGCCACGACCCAAGCCATCAGGTCACAGTACACAAAATCAAAAATTGCAGGTGTGCTTGAGCTTCATACTTTTTCTAGCTTACAGAAAAGCTTTATTCCCAATTATGCAGGTACTGCAGATCATGTGGATTTTTTGATTGTTTTTTTCGATCCATCAGCCATCGCACAGAAAAGATTACCTGAATTGAAGAAATCCGACCTTAAAACGGCGATCAATCATAAAAACATGGTAGTCTGTAATAGTCCGTCTGACTTAGAGAAGGCCTGTAAGCAAATGTTGCAGGACTCATATGATGTGTTACTTGTTATGAGTTCTGGGAATTTAGGTGGCATGGACTTGACTCAATTATTAGCTTAAGAGTAATCATTATTATTAAT
>CAZIMH010000233.1:0-5149 GCA_964540155.1 uncultured Saprospiraceae bacterium | reverse complement strand
CATAATTGTCTTATTATTAGGGGTTTATAGCCATTGCCCATTGTTAACAGTCCTCCATTTTCAAGTCAGCTAATGTGCCAAATAGATTATGATCTGAGATGATTTCTTCCTCCACGAATAAAAAAATAAAATATTTGAGGTGGTAATTAAACCTTGCTACAAATTGTGAGTCTAATTTACTTTGAGCGGATTTTGATATAGATGAAAAAACTATTACTACTTACTATTTTTGGCTTTCTATGCCTTTTGCTGCCTTCCATGACAATAGATCTTCAGAATCTATTCAATTATGAAGATCAGGCCATCCCAAACTACATAACCAAGGATAATACCGATGGAAATCCAATCACTAATGAAGCAGCTACACTAGGTAGAGTACTGTTCTACGATACTCAACTCTCCTCTGCAAATACGATTTCATGTTCTAGTTGTCACATCCAGGAATTTGCTTTTGGCGATACCAGTATCGTGAGTGTCGGTGTCAATGGTGTGACAGGCAGACATTCTATGAGGTTGGTGAACAGTCGCTTTGCTGATGAGGCCAAGTTTTTCTGGGATGAAAGAGCGGGTACGCTTGAGGCACAATCTACCATGCCTATTATGGATCATGTAGAGATGGGCTATAGCGGCACCAATGGAGACCCTGACTTCAATCAGCTGATAGAGAAGTTAGATACTGTATCATACTATGATGATTTGTTCCGTTTGGCTTTTGGTGATGAGGAGATTACGGAAAGCAGAATGCAGATGGCCCTGGCCCAGTTTATCAGAAGTATACAGTCTTTTGACTCGCCTTACGATGAGGGTAGAGCCCAAGTAAGTCATGACTCCATACCTTTTCCTAATTTCAATAATCAGGAAAATAATGGCAAAGAATTATTTCTGACACCACCTGAGTTCAATAATATGGGCCAGCGAGTAGGAGGAGGACTTGGATGCGCAGCATGCCATCGACCTCCAGAGTTTGATATAGTCCCTGATTCCAAAAGCAATGGCGTAATATTTACGCCAGGGAATACAAACCCCAATGGGGAAGTTGATTCTTTAGTGTTTAGGTCCCCATCTCTTAGAGATATCGTTAATCAAAACGGTCAAGTCAATGGTTTGCTTATGCATACAGGCAATTTTGTTAATCTTACCAATGTTCTCAACCATTATGATAGAATCAATTTGTTTCCACAAGTAGATGGCATAGAAAATATTGTAGATGAGCGGTTACTGCCTAATGGCCGACCACAAGACCTAAATATGACCAATCAGGAAAGGAATCAAACTATCCGATTTTTGGAGACATTGACGGGTGTAGATGTGTATACCAATGAGAAGTGGTCAGATCCTTTCGATGAAAATGGACAACTTGAGCTCATCAATTCACCTTTTAATACCAGTACTGAAGATCAGCGTATTACCTCTTTTTCTGTTTTTCCGAATCCAGTGAATGACGTGTTGAGTATTTCAGGAGAGTTTAGTACTGATATGATACTTACTTTGCTGAGTATAGAGGGTGAAATAATTAAGACATTAGCTATTAGAGGAGAAAAAGTGGAGATGGATATGAGCCAATATTCTCAAGGCACCTATATTTTAAAACTATCTGATAAATCAGGAAGTCACGTGACTTCACAAATTATCTATAAGATATAACGATACTTAATATGCGTATTAGAAACATAGCCATAGTTGCATTTATAATATCTGGAGCTGTATTATTCCAATCACATTCGGATGGGAGGGCGACTAGAGGAAGAGATAACACTGGAGCGCCAGGTGGCCAGATGGGCGGCGGCGGCAATACCATCAGTTGTAATAACTGTCACAGTAATGCGAATTTCGAAGTCGGCTTGTCTATGGACCTAATAGATGCTGAGAATAATATAGTGACTGAGTATATACCCAATGAAGTCTATACAGCTAGAGTAACTATAGAGACCTTGTCGGGTTCTCCTACAGGTTATGGGTTTCAAATGGTAAGTCTACTAGAAAGTAATGATGCGGATGTAAATGGATGGATAGATGGAATGCATTCTAATAATGTGCAGCTGACTACGATCGATAATCTCAATCGCAGATATGCAGAGCATAATGATTTGTCTTCCAGTAATGAATTTTCAGCACAGTGGACAGCGCCTGCGGTCAGTAGTGGAGATATCACTTTTTATATAGCTGGGATCGGTGCTAACTCTAATAATGGTAGTAGCGGAGATCATGCTCCAGAGACCATTCAAGTATCTTACAGTGAGTCAGCGACAACGAGTACCACAAGTGCAGAAGAAGATTTTGCAGTAACTATCTATCCTAATCCAGTGATTGACCAACTTCAGATCTCAGGTGAATTACCTAGTAGTTATAGGATATATAGCAGTCGTGGTCATATGCTGCTTTCACAGAGCTTCACTGATGATACAGCTAATTTTTATTCAGTTGATGTGACAGACTTTAATGCTGGCGTTTATTTTATAATCATGGAAAGTGATAAGGGTAAGCGTGTTGAAAGATTTGTCAAGCTGTAGTATATAAGCGCATTTCTATTTAATGTGTGGACTTGCTTACTATCTATTTGTCCGTACATTGCCTAATTTGTGATTTAAACATTATAAGTGTGGATAGAATAGGACTTGTGATATCATTATTTTTTTTATTAATCAATGTCACTCAGGTCTCAGCTCAGAGAGAGCTATTACTAGAAACGACAACTCTGACTGAACGCGAAGTGGCCATAGGACTGGAAGTGCCATGGGAGATGAAATGGGGGCCAGATGAATATATCTGGTTGACGGAGCGGCCAGGTAGAATGAAGCGGATAAAGCCTCGGACTGGAAACGTCACTGAAATATTAGATCTGACTTCAGTTGTGGGTACCTTTTCCGAATCAGGGATGCTTGGATTTTGTTTTCATCCAGATTTTGAAAATAATCAACTGATCTACCTCGCTTATGATATTGGTCGGAATGAGGATAACCTCACTAAGCGACTATCCACCTTCAGATGGAATGGCAACCAACTTGTAGATGAGCAAATCCTACTCGAAAATATCACCACCTTTGAATTTCATTCTGGTTGTCGATTATTGATCTCTCGAGATGATAAATTGCTGATGACGCTGGGAGATGCCTTTGATGAGAGTACACCGCAAGATTTAAGTGCTGTGCAAGGCAAGATATTGAGAATCAATCTTGATGGTAGTATACCTGTCGATAACCCATTTCCAGATAGCTATGTATATGCTTTTGGGTTACGTAATTCTCAAGGCTTAGCTTATGGTCCTGAAGATAGGTTGTACATTTCTGAGCATGGACCTGACAGTTCTGATGAGTTTAACCTTATAGAGCCAGGAACAAATTACGGTTGGCCTGAGGTATTAGGACAATGTAATACTGGTGGCGAGATAGCCTTTTGTAATAACAATAACGTACAGGAGCCACTGGTAGAGTGGACACCTACAATTGCACCCAGCGATATTATTTTCTATGAGCATGAAGCCATTCCTGAGTGGGAAGGCCAAATGTTGATGGCTATGCTCGGTGGATTTTTTAATCGGTTTAATGGCATTCGTCTCATTGACTTTAATGATGACGGAACTGCAGTATTGAATTCAAGTGAAATATTTTTTAGGGACTATGGTAGAATAAGAGATGTCTGTATTAACCCCAATAATGGTGCAATATATTTCGCTACGAATGGCAGTTTTTATCCATCTGGAGGGCCCAATAGAATCATAGAGTATAGAAATTTGGATTTTATCACTACTACAGTAGAAGCACCAGAAGTAGATCAGTACTTTAATGTATTTCCTTCTCCTGTAAAACGTGGGCAATTACTGAAACTTGATTTTTCAGAAAGTTTCAATAATACAATCTCAGATATTTATTCTATGAATGGAGAGCATATCAATACGCTAGAACTGAATAATCAAGAAAGTATGTCCACTGATGAATTTGAAGCTGGACAATATTTTTTCAAGGTCACTAATGATAAAGGGACAGTCACACAGAAGTTTGTAGTTGTCGATTGATGTGATAGTGAATCCATCTCAGCGACCCAAACTTCGGCAAGAGGTCTGGAGATGACTGAATGATTCTGCAAAGCAGAAATACAAGTCGTAAACCGACTTGTATAATGAAGGAAGTTAACCTGTCCTGAGCGATTGCAATGAGCCGAATGGATCAACAGATGAGGTTGGGAGGCCCTGAATTTAGAACTAGTTCAACTGAAGGTGTCCTCACCTCTCAGCGATAAGTTTATTGGCAAGTAGAACCTTGCTGCTCCTGCGCATCTCTAAATTCTTCAAGAGTAGTGTCTTGGGATTCTAGCGCTGAGGACGGATCATTGTTTTGAGTCGTTGTCAGATTCCCAAAACCATCTGAACATGCTTCTATTGTGATGTTTTGAGCATCTACACAAGTAACACATCCTACATCATCTAAGAGTAAATCTTCGTCGCAAGCATTAAAAGACAAGGCTGTAATCGCAAGTATAGAAATGAAAAACGCATTGGTAAGTCGATTTGTCATGAATGTCATATTACAAAAATTAATAATATGTCAAAAGTAGCGTTAGCATATCGTACTTGCAATAGGCTTTTCAAGAATACACATGAGTATTGTGTTAAATAATGGGAGGATGATGTAGATAGAATGGATTATTCTATGATTCTCTTAGAATTATAAATTGCTTATAAGATAGTGTAAATAAAAAAAGGGAGAGGCAAATGCCTCTCCCGTTCGAGCTTGGAATCCCCTTTGGGTTCCATGACAGAATCAAACTACTTTATTTTAAAGTTTTACTATCGTATTACAATGAACCTGTTTGTAATAGAACCACTTTCCAGATTTAATCTGATTAAGTATGTTCCAGCTTCTAAGTTCATGTTTCCAAGAGAGATTGTGTTATTTCCTACAACACCTCTTCCTGCAATCTCTCCAGATGAAATCGTATTTCCTTGAATGTTATAAAGCGTTACATCATAGTCAGATGCTTCTCTTAAGAAGAAATCTACTGACATCTGATCACCTTTATTAGGATTAGGGAATACACTTAATCTGATTTCACTGTTATCTAATACAACATCCTCTGTAGAAACACTTCCACCTATCTCACCAACAGATACAATTCCTTGTATGTTATTGGGTGGTAAGTCTCCAGTTGCTTC
>CAZIMH010000232.1:0-5155 GCA_964540155.1 uncultured Saprospiraceae bacterium | reverse complement strand
GGCTTAATAGCAAGTATATAACAGGATCATTCCCTAAGAATGAAGGTCATCTTGAATTGTCTATCCCTAGCTCTAGCTACAATAGATATCTGGAATTACATTCACCAGAATCTTATAAGCAAGCTTTGGTTATGCAGAAAGAAGAAGAGTTGATTGCCCTTAGAAAGAAGATTGTGTCAGCAAGGGAACATATTACTAATCTAGATATCATTCAAAGCATTTTGTATGATAGAGTGAGACAGAAGAACAGAAAACCTAAAATATATAAAGTGAAAGTCTAGTAACGATACCTTGTGTCGTTACTGAACTTACTCTTTATTTGGAAAGTGATTCCAGCCTTGAGCTTTAAGAGGGTGGATGTTACCCCCCGTGGTGTGTAAAGTAATTCCATCACTCTTATCCGCTATTTCGCCTATAATGTAAGTGCTAGGCATATACCGAACTTTCTCTAGGTCTTTTTCATCTATAGTAAATAACAATTCATAGTCCTCTCCTCCATTAAGTGCGGTGGTAGCAGGATCCATCTTAAATTTTATTGCCATTAATTGTGCATCATCGTGGATGGGAATCTTTGCCTCTTCCACATATGCACCAACGTTAGATGCTCTACATATGTGCATGAGGTCCGATGCTAAGCCATCAGAAATATCAATCATCGCCGTGGGTACTAGACTATCTTTGGCGAAGTAGCTTATCATATCTTTTCTTGCCTCAGGTTTCAATTGTCTTTCTAGCAGATATTGCTGATTCTCTAAGTCAGGTTGTATACCAGGATTAGAAAGATATAATTGCTTCTCTCGTTCTAATATCTGCAGTCCCAAGTAGGCGGCGCCCAAATCTCCACTCACACATAATATATCTCCCTTCTTGGCCCCTGATCTATACGTTATTTTTTCTTTGGCAACGGCTCCTATAGCTGTAACACTAATCGTCATTCCTCGAGGGGACGAGGTCGTATCTCCACCCACAAGATCTACTTTATATAATCTGCAGGCCTCCTTCACACCTGCATACAGTTCCTTGACAGCCTCTACAGAATACTTGCTTGATATCGCTATGCTCACTGTGATTTGCTGAGGTGTAGCATTCATGGCATAGATGTCAGAAAGATTCACGATGACTGCCTTATAGCCTAAGTGCTTTAGGGGAGTATATATCAAATCAAAATGAATGCCTTCAACCAACAAATCTGTAGACACTACCAAGTGCTGATCACCATACTTCAGAACGGCTGCATCATCCCCTACCCCTTTGAGAGAGGATTCATGTGTGAGATCAAATGGTGCCGTTAATGTTTCTATCAACCCAAATTCTCCTAAGGTATTTACATCAGTAAACTGCTGGTCTTTTTTATTCATCTGTGTACGTTTAGAATCAGCTCAAAGGTATTATTTATCACTCGCTTGCAACTGTTCAGTGACGATTTGCCACAAGGTATCTTCTTCTGGAGGAAGTACATGATGCGATACTGGGTTTGATTTCATATCCTGAAAACTGATTTGATATGAATGTAAATGGATATGCCTATTCGGATTTCGTCGTCTAGCGCCATACTTGACATCTCCTTTGATTGGGTGTCCTATATGGGCCAACTGAGCCCTGATTTGGTGGAATTTTCCTTGGTACAAGCGTACAAGCAATACTGTATAATTATCCAGAGAGTAAAAGACCTTGTATTCTAACTCAATCTTCTTCCCTTGATTCTCCTTAGAGAAAATGTGAGCTTTTCTTGATTTCTGATGATGCTGAAAGTAGTGAGTAACGGTTTCAAATTCGGATTGGGGTGGTTCTACCTGCCCTTCTACTATTGCCAAATACTCCTTTCTAACTAGCCCCTTATTTTGTTGCTTCAAGTAATGCGTACGAAACTTAGTAGACAGAGAAAAAATCATAGTCCCACTTACAGGTCTGTCTATACGGGAAAGCAAATGACAATGTGGATTTTTTTCTCTGAGGATTTCTTGTAGGCCCAGCTCGCCACCATCAGCTTGCTGTGATAGACTGCCTGCTGATTTATTGATTATGAAATAATCCTTTGACTTGAAAGATATCTTAGGTAAAGTGACTGCCATTTGTCATTATTGGTTGGTCTTAGTCTATTTCTTCGTAGTCAATGTAGTCATCGTCGTCCAGTGCCTTTTTGTTTTTGTCACCTAGCTGTCTGTCATTGGGTTGGGATACCAGACGATAGCCGAAGTAAATCAAGATTCCAAGTACAATTAGCTTCATAAAGTGTTAAAAATTTACCTGTGGTACGTTTTATTGACAGATCGTTTGCATTAAAGAGACATAAACAAGCATGCAATGTACTATTAGAAATATATTTGTCTTGACTTTAACACCCTTAAATATTCTATCACCCCGGAGATGTTCCATCATCGGGGTTTTTTTATGCCCCTAACTCAAGGCGCTCCTATCCAACTTCTACATCCAACTCTTACGACTACTCTCCACCTTATAAGCAATATAATTTTGCATATCAGTGGCCAACTGGTCTGAGATTTCTGGTAATGAAATTTTACCTGAGGCAGAAAACACGTCTAAGGTAGCCAGAGATCTTCTCCGTTGAAATGGCGTACTTCTCTTTCTCACGTTTTGGACTTTGTAAAGTTCCATCATAGAAGCGCTGTGACCGAATACCCCACCCCTCACTACCAAAGCATTGTCTGAGATACCCCACTTCTTCTTACGATAGGATAGGAAACTGCTTACCAGCCCATAAATATAAAATAGACTAGCACCTACGAGAAACTTCATGGCGCCTGAATAATAGCTGCCAAAGATTACAGGCAAGAGAAAAATGCTCCAGTAGTAAACTCTCTTAAATCGGTAGTACTTGTGGACACCGTATAAAGGCATCTCAGATAACTCCGTTAAAGTGTCTTTAAATAAATAGGCCTGAGTATCTCTGACATTTTCCCACTCTAATCCTTTTACACGAATATGACTTTTTTTCATTGCGGCCACACTGGAGGCCTGCTTCATGCCCACTTCATATATTTTAGACCACTTCTGTAAGAGATTTTGAGACCAACTAAAGACTTGTATTTTAGAATCTTTGGCGGCATGTTCTTTCCTATTGAGTAAACCTGATATAACTACAAAACCATCCGCAAGTCTCAGCATCTTCAGGTTATAATAGATGAGCACTGTCCTTACAAGAGAAATTAGAAAAGACACAATTATAAAAAGTAAAATCAGACTAACGACCAAAAAGAGTCCTGTCTGTATAACCTCTGTGAAGGAGATGTCCCCTTCTTGCATTTGAACTTGGAATTGTTCTTCAATTTTAGCTTCAATGTCGATTCCAACTTCTCGAAGATTATCAAAGATCCAAATGAAAAACAAAATGATAATACCACCAGATCTCAAGTGATTTTCTGTGATTCCCACCTTGAGCAATTGGGCGATGGGTAAGTGGAATATTTCTTTCTTTTTCTCTGCAATTTCTTTCTCCTCTGAGGTCCCATCCGATTGAGCCTGTTTGACACTGCTCTGAGCAATTATATAATCACTGATTTGCTGTGCGGTCTCCCTATTGAGTGCATTAATCTGAAGTTCCGTTCCAGCACTACCTGCCGTATCCATATTAAGCATGACTACATTGAAGGCTCGGTGAATGACATTCTGTTCAAAGTTGACTGATTGTATCCTATCGAATGGAATCTCAGTCTTCGTCTTTTTGAATACGCCGCTATGTATAATTAGCTTTCCATCTTCCAACCAGAAATAATACTTGAGGAAGGCGATGATACTAAAGATAAAACCTAAAACAGCGACCGCTATAATGGTGTAAAAAAGAAAGCTCCGCTTATTAGATGATCCTCCACCAAAAAGAAAAATTAGGATGAACGGAAATAATTGTCTAATCAGTAACTTATACAATTTGTAAGCGATGAGCAAAACGGCTACGTAGGACTGCCGCATTGGACTGCCTAGTCCTTCAGGTATGCTTCTGTGCTCTAGCATTATTCTTCCTCCCCTTTATCTGAAAGCGGTATTGTTACTTTGTCCTTACTGATATCCATGCTAGAGGTCTTAGAGACTATATACTCTTTGAGTGCATTGGCCGTCTCTGGATCTAGACCAGGAATACTCATATCACTGGCACCCCCACCCGCTGTGAAAATCTTAAGCTTCGATAATCCAAATTGTCGTTCTATCGGACCCTGATCTATACTCACATGCTGCACTCTATTAAATGGCGCAATCGTTGTCTGCTGCCACAGCCATCCTGAATGATAGACGATGTCTTTCTCTCTGAGGGCATACTTCTTATTATAGAACCCCTTAATGGTGCTCGTATAACCGATTATCGTAATAAGAATAAATACTGCTAATCCTATCCAAGGCGCCAAATCCGGTTTGTCTTCTATAGGCACTACAAATAACAACACCACCGCTATCAGAAAAATCAAGGTGATGATTGTTCTTATAATAAGCAATACACTTTTATAGGACTGTTGCAAACCCTGCATTTCCAGGTCTTCTATCTTGGGAAGGGAGCCAATATCTATTAGTTGATTATGAAATGGGTGCATTCAGATTACGCTTCTATTTTTTTGTAAAGTAAGGATACTAAAAATTAATTAGGTTTTAGTGGCGAATGGGGTAATGGACGTAACGGGAGTAATAGGTCAAATGGCGGGCTATCGAGATAGGTACTGTCGTTTAATCAATTTTTCGGGTTTAATTCTAATTAGAATAATTCAAAAAGTCTTGAAGTCGCAATCTGCGACCTCAAAACAACAGTTATAACGGAGGCAAAGAGATATACAGAAAAATTTGTTTTCATTGAACCATAGAGTATAATTGAATATCTTTATTGGGGACTTGTATTTATACAAGTCCCCTAAATTTCTGTGTATGAAATGGATTATATTTACTTTATTAGCTTTTTCACCTCTGTTTTCATTAGCACAAAAAGAAGACTTTCAATGGATATTTAACTTCACGAGTATTGATGATGTATCTATGTATCCAGACTTTGGAGCAAGTATGCTAGACTTCAGTTCCTTACCTCCTAGAGGAATAGCTATGCCACAAATCACACTTGATTTTGGTGAGACCAATACAAGTATTTGTGATAGTGATGGACAACTATTATTCTACTCCAACGGTATGGCCATAGATGGACCTGAGCATAAGCCGATAA
>CAZIMH010000231.1:0-5191 GCA_964540155.1 uncultured Saprospiraceae bacterium | reverse complement strand
GCTATAACGAAGAATTATTGGGAGACATTAGATAAAAATACCATATATATCCTACACCTTGTAGAATGCCAGGTTTACATGATTTAAACGTCCTGAAGTGTATCTTTCAGCGAATTATAAATGCTTGTAATAAGGATTCAAGCTAGCTTTTTTAAAGGTGGAGAAAGCTATTTATTATCTGAAAACTGTAATACTCCCTGTCCTTTTCAATGATAATCCATCTTTCATACTCAGGTCTAAAACATAGAGATAGACGCCTGATGATACTAAATCACCATCTACAATTCCATCCCACAGACCTGTATTATCATCTGGATTATAATTGCTTAACTCTCTTACAGTCCCCCCCCATCTGTCGTATACTCTGAATGAGTTGATGATTTCTATATTGTCATTGCCGAAAATTCTAAAGACTGCATTTTCGTCGGACATATCTGGAGAGAAAATGTTAGGAATGTAAAGTTGATCATCAGCTAAATCTGCGGCTGCATCCTCTACTTCAATTGTTATGCTAGTCTCTGCTACACATCCTAAATTATCTGTAATCATTACAAGGTAAGTGATATCGTTAGTTGGTATCGCAGTGGTAGACAGACAGTCATCACAAGCCAGACTGCCATCATGAATCCACTCTACAGCAGCTATGTCAGATTCATCTAGATCAGTCAAAATATCTAACTGAATTTCCTGCCCGACTTCAACGGTAATCTCGGATGACTCTATTTCGAGATTAATCTCTCTTTCCACTCTGGTTACAGATAAGGTATCTGTTTCCTGACATCCCATTTGGATATTCACTACAGTCAACTGATACTCACCAATTTCTGAAATGGTGAAATTGAGCACACTAGAAACAATTTCACCAGTAGTGACATCTGTCCAAGTCGCATTGTAATCCTGTATATTAGGTGAGATATCTGCAAAAACATCTACCTCCTCTTGATCACAAGAAAGTGCTATGTCTGAACCTGCATCCAAATCTATTGGGTCATAAAGTGCCGTTCTCCACATTCCAGTTACAGCCATTTCACAGCCATTGGCATCAAAAGCACTAATGATTTCGAAATCCATCATTTGTGATAACTCTACTAACGAATTATATGAAGCTTCATCACTATTCACATTGACAACTTCTCCATTGCTTTGCAAAGTCAGGCGCCAAGATGTGGAAGTTGATAAAGCATTAAAATTAACTTCCTCGCCTTGACAAGCTTGATCAGGAGCACTTAAGGTAAGCTCATGATGTGGATACAAATTGAAATTATACGCTTCTGTATTGATACAGCTACCCAATATTACGTCAACCGTAGCCATCGAATCTCTAGCTGAAACGCGTATGCTGTCATTAGAGTCTGGCATACCACTATTCCAAGCATAATTCAGTCGGTCCGCTATATCATTATCCGTTCCTATAATTCTTAAGGTTACAAAATCGTCGGTACATGCTATAGCTGGAGTTTGTTCTACAGAGAAAGCAACATCCTGAGTCACTTCTATTTCTAGGAGTAAAGGGTCACTATCACATCCATTAGTAGCGAAAATGGAAAATGTATATTCACCAGCTTCTTCCCAGACACCTGTGAAGGCAGATTCTGTTGTCCCTTTTACTGTCTCTCCTGTGGTGTTATTTATCCAGTAATATTGAACATCTGGCTGATCAGAAATCAATTCCAATCTCACGCTATCTCCAGCACAAACGACAGCTTGTGTATTATCAGCAGTGATGCTTGGAGGCAAACATACTTCTACTGCGGCGTTGATATAAGACACCCTATCCCTCTTACATTCCTTGTCTGTAAATGATCCTGTCTCTCCATCCGAAAATGTTTTCAGACCCAATTCACAGCTAGATTCACCGGATATAGGATTATTGGCTGCAGTAAGAGTAAAGCAAACTTCCCATTTCTGAGTCATACCATTGCTACATAACGGAAAGTCATCATCACCATAACCTAAATTAGGGTCATCTGTAGGATTGACACAGCAGGCTTCTGTAAAATTAAAGCAGGCGTCCGTATCAGGATTGAATGAATTTATAAATACCCATCCAGGGGGTACTGCATCAGCAGTAGTCAGATTAAGGGTATTCTCACTATTAAGATTATAACTTAGTTCATTATTATATAGCCAAGTCCAGGTCCCAGCTGGATCACCTTCACATGAAGGATTGGAATTGGTAAATATTGTATTTCCCTGAGTCTCTAGTGGTGTCGTAATATTGGAGGGCACGCCGCTTAGTTCGTATGAAGTCAAATCCCACCCTTCCCCAAATAGAGGTATAATAGCGTGCAAATAATTGCACCCAACATTCTGAAAACCATCTATTGTATAACAAAAGTTGACTTCCTCACCTTGCTTGTAAGGGCCGTAGGCAGGAGATCCATTGGAAGTGGAGATTATTCTTAGTTCACTATTTGTATTACATACATTAGAATCTTCCTCTAAATCATAACATAATTGGAATTCTCCAGCAGATCCATCTCTAGATGAAACAGCTACAAAGTATGTCGCGCCTGGTTCTATCAGGACGCCTTTCATGACAAGCCTCCCATCATAGGCTACATTGCAATCAATAAATCGAAGACTACCACAACTACCTTCGTATATAGATACTGTAGGTACGCTTAGTTCAGATGATTGTATATCTAAGTCAAGGAATCTATTATTAGCATGCGTTGGGATAGAGAACCAAAATGTTTCAAATGGGCTTCCCAAGCAACCTTCATTCGAGGCTTCATATAATCCAAATTTTGCGTCAGTTGTATTTCCAGTCATACATACTTGATTGCCAAGTTCTGCTCTAAATGCATCTGCTGAATCGCAGCCATTATTACCTGAAAAAACAAAATTTGCGTAAGTGCTAACTAGGAGTAGCAAGCACATTTTAAGATGAGAATTTTCTAATCTAAAAGACATACCTATGCGTATTGTAAAAGGTATACTCTTAGACAAGAGTATACCTTTCGGTTTTGGGATGACCTCTGACAGTCATTAAAATCAAAATCGATAAAAAGCAAAGTCATAGACTTATACTAGTTATAATATCTCTGTATAGGGGGACAGGTTTTTAAATATAAAAATGCTGGGGACGAGACCATTAATCACCACCTTTTGAAGGCTTTCTGATTAACGACAATACAAACATATTAAAAATTATTATAATATGTTATATTTTTTATATTCTGCCTTCTTTATAGAACTCGGCAGCTTGGGTACTGCGCTTATTTTAATATTACCATCTGCTTGGTGCTCACAAATTCTCCATTAATCTCGAGACTGTAAAAGTGATTGCCGACCATAGATTCTGTAGGATAATAGTTAAAGCTATTTATACCGAGATGCCGGGTAGCAGGTATTCTATCGACTATCTGCCCACTTGTATTAGTCACAGTAATGGCCACTTCTTTTATGCCAGTCAGATCTCCTAAGTTATATTGGATAAGTGTTGATTTATAGTATGGGTTCTTTACATTTTGGAAGAGCTCAAAACCTTTAGGGGCTGCTTCTACATCATCAGTTGAGGTAAGGACAGTAATAAAAAAGCTCTCCGTTCCAAAGAAACTCTCTACGCCATCTGCATCTACTCCTGCACCTGAGATTATTTCATCTTGAAAGATGGTAGAAAACTGTCTTCTAAAAATACCTGAGGTCGTATCTTGGAAAGTCATAATAGTATCAAAATCATTACCACTAACTCGACTAGCTATCCTGTAATGTCTAAGATTCAATGGATCCTGGACAGACCATCTAATACTATCTCCGTCTATTTCGAAATTAAACTGAGGTGTCTCTGGACCTGTTGCAGCAGAGGCTATACCTGTCCCATTAATTTGTGTATTACGAGCCAGATAATTGAAATCGACAAAGAGGCTATCTTGGATTCCATCTCCATCAGTATCCATGCCCAATATATCACTAGAGGTATGCTGGTGGTCACAATAAGCTGGATCGGTGACATTGGCATCGCCATTCTCATTGGCACTCGTGAATCTCATTGCATGAAATCCTCTTTCATGAAATGGAATATGGTCACCTCCCCTACCAGATCTATCGAGGGGTCCCATAATAGTCAGCATCATAGGTACTGAGACCATAGGAAGCATTTCTTCTGTATACTGCAATTTTATCCAGCGCACAAATTGCTTAGAAATATTACCAGACGAGAACATTCTAACTTGGGTACTGTCAATAGCTCCTTCGAACGGGCATGATGGAGGCGATGAAGTCTTACCGCAGGTTATTCCGCCTACTATATCATTATTGAATACTGCTTTGATATCGATACCCTCCATACTACAATAGGTAGCAAAAGCATTAGCTCCAATCAGTCCCTGCTCTTCACCTGTCGTTGCCATAAATAAAATGGTATGCTCATAAGAATATTGGCTCATAATTCTTGCAAGTTCTATAACCAGCGCAGTTCCACTTGCATTATCATCAGCACCAGGTGACGGACATTCTACATCACACCTGCCTTCGCACCGACTATCCATATGTGCTTCTACGATGACTATTCCATTTGCATCAGGGTTGGTTCCAGGTAAAATGGCACAGGCATTCTTATGTCGATCCATATCGGTACATACAATTTGGTCAAACTGAAAAAAGAAAGGGATCAATCTATTTTCATTCTCAGCAGAAAACTCATCATACATAGACAGTACCCAGTTTCTTGTAGCACCCATTCCCCGCGTGGCGGATAAGGTGTCCGAGCTTGTATGTCTTGTGCCGAAACCTTCTAATACTTGTATATATTCTCTCAGATTCGTCGGAGAAACTTGGTCTGCTATGCCTTCAAAAATAACGGCTGGATCATCAATCACATTTGTCTGGGCATATATACTCGCATCATAATTCCCCCTGAGAATACTCGGAATGGTGCTATCTGTGAATACAAAATTGGTTTGCGATGAAAGAAAACCAGCGCTCAGTAATAGACATAACAGTGATAAATATCTCATGATAGTTTGTTTCAGTTTGCTGAAAATAATTATTCCTTATATAAAAGATTTATTCCAAAATTCATTGATTGTCATCCCACTAACTATATCAGAGTCCTATAAAATCAAAAACTATTGGAGTTTAAATCTGACAGGTAGTGTGTATAGCACTTTTACAGGTTTATTACGTTGATAACCTGGCGTCCAATTTTCACATTTGTAATTCATTCTATTGACCACCCATTGGCTAG
>CAZIMH010000230.1:0-5194 GCA_964540155.1 uncultured Saprospiraceae bacterium | reverse complement strand
CTATATGATTAATGTAGATGGCACTGGTCTAGAGCAAATCACCTTTGATAAGACATTTGATTCATTTCCTATGTTTTCATATGATGGCAAAAAGTTAATTTTTTCTTCTAATAGAAATAATGGTGGGACCAGGGATACCAATTTATTCTTAGCAGATTGGGTTGAATAATTAACCTTAAAAGAATTATAAAGAGGCGAAATCATCTGATGGTTTCGCCTTTTCCAATTTTAGCGTATTAGATATATGTTTCTATATCGACTCTATTATCAGGGTTATTTAAGAGATATTCAGATTTCATCGCTACATTCATAGACGACTATTTTATTTCTTTCAAGTCAGATGATTACATTGCATATAAAATTCAAACTGAATGTTGAGATTCATCTTATTAATCGTTCCTCTTATTTTCATATCGTGTAAGAAAGACGGTTCAGTGGAGGGTAAGAACAGCCAAATCTATGAAAGTAAAAATGCAAGTCTCAATGCTGAAATAATTCAAAAGCATCTTGCAGAGCTGTCTTCAGACAAGTATATGGGAAGAATGCCATGTACCGAAGGCGGAAAAATGGCAGTAGAGTATATCACCGATGAATTAAAGAATCTTGGTCTTAAACCCGGGAATAGCGGAAGCTATAAGCAAGAGGTGCCATTACTTACCATAGATGGACAGATATCAAATGTTATGTCAGTAACAACTGGTAAAAAGACAATGAATTGGCAAAAAGGAAAAGACTTTGTTGTCCACTCAGAGAGAAAGGTAGATCGAGTAGAACTCAAAGATTCTGAGCTTGTCTTCTGCGGTTATGGAATCGTGGACCCAAGTAGAAACTGGAATGATTACGCCGGCATAGATATGAAAGGCAAGACGGCTGTCATACTTATCAATGACCCTGGCTATGGTGGTGATGACCCCAATTTTTTCAAAGGTGATATCATGACTTATTCAGGAAGGTGGGACTACAAATATGACATTGCGGATGCCCAAGGAGCAGATGGATTAATTATCATTCACACAACGCCTACGGCTGGCTATCCTTGGTTTGTGGTGGAAAGTTCGTGGACTGGACCCCAACAAGGTCTTTCTGGCATAGATCGCACGGCGGATTGTGGTATCAAAGGATGGATAACTCTAGAAAAAGCCAAAGAACTTTTTGAAGAATGTGGTCTGGACATCACAGAACAAATAACGGCTTCTCGCAAACAAGGCTTTAAACCAATATCAATGGGCGCTACTGTAACTGTATCAGTAGACAACAGTTATGATGAGTGTATCTCGCATAATGTTATAGGAATGATAGAGGGTAGCAAGTATCCAGATGAATATATAATCTATACTGCTCATTGGGACCATATCGGTGTAGGAAAAGTTGTCGAAGGAGACTCTATCTATAACGGGGCGCTTGATAATGCCAGTGGGGTTGCCACGCTTCTAGGCATTGCAGAGGCATTCACTGCCAAAGATAATAGGCCTGAGCGCAGCATCGTATTTTTAATTGTGACAGCAGAAGAGCAGGGTCTGCTTGGCTCAGAATACTATGTAGAGAATCCTTTATACCCTCTTAACCGCACAGTGTGTAATCTCAACATGGATGGTGTCAACCCCGCTGGATTTATGAAGGACTTGACGATAACGGGTATGGGGTATTCTAATATGGACATGTATGCAAAGGAGGCTGCGAGTAACCAAGGTAGATACATTTTAGAAGAGCAAGAACCAGAAAAGGGATACTTCTTCAGATCAGATCATTTCAACTTTGTAAAAAAAGGCATTCCCGCCTTGTATGCAGAAGGAGGATATGATCATGCAGAAAAAGGGAAAGAATACGCAAAAGAATTTAAAGATGACTTTGTAGCACAGAGGTATCATGCACCTTCAGATGAGTATGATGAGGCAACTTGGAATATGGATGGGATGATGCAGGATGGCCAATTATATTTTGATATTGGTCAAATCATCAGCAGTAGCGATGAATGGCCTAAGTGGAATAATGGAGTAGAATTTAGTCGTCCTCAATAGATAAACTCAATTTTATTATGAAAGCCATACCTCCTTTTCATGTTGCCATCCCTGTTCATGATGTCCCACTTGCAAGAGCCTTTTACCGAGATGTGCTTGGTTGTGCTGAAGGAAGAAGTGCTGACAAGTGGGTAGACTTCGATTTATATGGGCACCAATTTGTCATTCATTATAAGCCTAAAAGTGAACACGAAACGCATACGAATGAAGTAGATGGTCATAATGTACCAGTGCCTCATTATGGTGTAGTACTTCCATGGGAAGACTGGGAAATTCTAGCCAACCGTCTCAAAGATGCAGGTACTTCTTTCGTAATAGACCCTTACGTCAGGTTTAAAGGACAGCCAGGTGAGCAGGCGACCATGTTCTTTTTGGATCCGTGTGGTAATGCATTGGAGTTTAAGGCATTTAAGGATTTATCCCAGATGTTTGCAAAGTAATTCACTAACAAGCTTAATCTAAAAACCTATGAAAGCCATATATCTCAAAAAATATGGAGCTAGTGATAAGGCATTTGATATTAGAGAGACTGTAAGACCTGCGCCAGATGCTAACCAAGTGCTGATTAAGAATACCCATTTTGGACTCAACTTTGCAGACGTTGTTGCCCGCCGAGGCTTGTATCCTGAAGCACCAAAGAATCCAGCTGTACTAGGTTATGATGTAGCTGGTCATGTGGTGGCTGTAGGTGATAGAGTAACCAATGTCAAAAAAGGAGATCGAGTGGCTGCACTCACTAGATTTGGTGGATATGCTGAGTATTCTGTAACGATGTCAGAAGGGGTATCCATTTTACCTGAGGATATTTCTATGGAAGTAGGCACAGCGCTTGCAACTCAGGCTTGCACTGCCTACTACGCCGCTATACAATGCATCAATCTTAATGAAGGAGACAATGTCCTCGTCCAGGCTGCCGCAGGTGGTGTAGGGACTATTCTTACTCAGATAGCCAAGTCCAAAGGCTGCACTGTATTCGGCACTGCGTCTACGCATAAGCAGCATGTCCTTAGAGATAATGGCGTTGACTTTTCTATCGATTATACCGCAGAAAATTTCACTAAAGTTATATCAGATACCCTAAATGGTAATCAGTTGGATGTTGTCTTTGACAGTATAGGTGGGAAAGCATTCAAGCAAGGTTGGAAATTACTTAAGCCTGGTGGATTCATGGTTAATTTTGGTGCAGCTGCACAAGTGTCAGGCAATAACAAGCTTAAAAGTTTAGGCGTTGTCACCGGATTTGGCCTCTTCTCTCCCCTACAGCTCTTGATGAGTTCTAAGTCTATGGTTGCTGTCAATATGCTCAAAATTGCTGATCATAAGCCAAAACTATTTCAGAAGGTTTTCCAAGGCGTCATGAAGATGGCAAATGATGGCATCATCAAGCCAATAATCGATAGTACTTACGAAGCAACTGATATAGCAGAAGCGCATGCTAAATTGGAATCAAGAAAATCGGCAGGCAAGATTGTCATGAAATGGTAATAATTGTTCTCTTTACTACTAGACTTGCACCATAAAAACGACACAATTGTCTTAAAATCACCCCTCTCTAGCTTCTATGACTTAAGACTTGTATATTGCATGCTAGTTCTGGCGTATTGCTTTAGAACACGAAAAAACAGGATAATCCATGAAAATTTTATCAGTTTTATTTGCTTTCACTGTACTACTAAGCATTGGATGCAAAAATGCACCCGAAAGACCTGATGCCATTTTGGACGAAAACTACGAGCCAATTGTCCCTAGTAATACACCGCCGCCGGCTACGACAGCTGAGCCTGCTCAGAATGCTCAGGGAGTATGGCATTACACCTGTAATAACGGCTGTGCTGGTGGAGGAGGTTCCGCTACAGCCTGCGCTACATGTGGATCTACTTTAGTTCATAATTCAGCTTATCATGCTGCAGCTGGAGGAACACCAACTGCCCCAACAGCAATGACACCGCCAGTCGGAGGTTCGCAAATAGGAAGTATTACAAACCCTGTTGTAAATGGAAGCAATCCAACAGCAACAGCGCCACCACCGATAGCTGCGACGCCGCCAGCTACGCCAGAACCGCCACAGAATGCACAAGGCGTATGGCATTACATCTGCAATAATGGTTGTGCCGGTGGAGGAGGATCTGCAGTAGCCTGCGCAAGCTGCGGTAGTACCCTGGCTCATAATTCGGCTTATCACAATTAACTTTAAGCCTCTTAATCAAAGAAAATAAGGTCTTGAGATGTATATCTTAAGACCTTTTTATTTATATATAAATTCATAATAGTGCATCCCACCACTTGTATTCGTTGAATAGCATAAAGAATCTTTGGAATTTGCTATCCAAATATTCTAAGTCAATTCTTAGAAAACTCAAACAAAAAGATTGATTTTCTCCTGTCTAGTATCATATTAATCTTCCAATATTTCATGGAAATATAATGATTGCAGACAGTAGAATAGGGTTTTAAATTAATAGAACACATGTTAATAGACATGTTATTAATTTCATCGTTAAAATTGGATTGTTCGTTGAAAATCATAACATGATTCAACATAGTTTGTATTACTTCGCAGTCAAATTATTACGGTATGATAAAAAAAGTTAGCCTTGCCATTTTTCTTCTCATATCCACAATAATCACTGCTCAAGAAACGGTAACGCTTAGTGGTTATATTAAGGATGCTTCCAGTGGTGAAACGCTTATAGGTGCTACTGCTTATCTGCTCGAGAATGGTGCAGGCGCAACGAGTAATGAGTATGGGTACTATTCTATAACTGTACCCCCAGGCCAATATCAAGTAGAATACGCCTACTTAGGGTTCAATACAACCAACCAAACGTTGTCACTGACTCAAGACATCAAGAATGATGTAGAACTAACAGAGGAGGCATCTAAGCTAGAGGAGGTTATTATAACCGCAGAGGCAGAAGATAAAAACGTCACTCAAGTAGAAATGAGTGTCAATAAACTCGACATTGGAACTATAAAGAAAATGCCGAGCCTTTTAGGTGAGGTGGAGATTATAAGAAGCATACAACTTCTACCTGGTGTATCGAGTGTTGGAGAAGGCGCTACCGGGTTTAATGTACGGGGTGGATCCATAGATCAGAATCTAGTTTTGCTTGACGAAGCTCCGGTATTTAATTCGTCACATCTTTTTGGTTTCTTCTCAGTATTTAATCCAGATG
>CAZIMH010000229.1:0-5218 GCA_964540155.1 uncultured Saprospiraceae bacterium | reverse complement strand
CCTGTTTTGGTTTCAGGTTTCTTTCCTGGCGCTGTATTTCCAGTGGGAACAACGACAGTTGTTTTTTCTGCAACAGACCTATGTAACAATGCGAGTTCATGTTCATTTGATATAACGGTGATGAATGATTTGGGCGCAGATATTGCAGCCACAGACGCGACATGTAATGAAGCAACCGGTACGATAACTGTACAACCTACAGGAGGCACACCTCCATATACTGTAGAACCTTTCGGAGAATTCCAAGGAAATCTGCAGGCAGGTAATTATAATATAAGTGTTTCAGATGCAGGAGGCTGTGTATTCGAACAGGTCGTAACTGTAGGACAAACAGATGGCCCTTCTTTACAGACATCAAATACGCTTGCTAATTGTATGCAACCTAATTCAGGCAGCATAACCCTCAATCTGAGTAATGGAACGCCTCCATATATGCTTTCTATAAATGGAGATACACCATTCATTGTCAATGCAAATCAAACCATAGACAATCTAGTTGCAGGCACTTATGACTTGGTGATTATAGATTCTGAAGGCTGCTCTGTTATTAGCTCAGAGACGGTGGGAATGGTGTCAGTCCCTTCAGTACAAACTCCCGCTGAGATAATTACTAATTGTCCAGGCGAAACTATACTTGTAGATTTTTCTGCAACTAATACTGAATTTTCCTTCCCGGGCTTACCAGCAGAATTTGGAGCAGGGGATCATTCTATACAGGCTGTTCATGTGCCAAGTGGTTGCGGTCAGACAGTGACCTTTAGTGTAAGAAATCCTGAACCGATTTCAATTAGTGAAATTCTCGGTACTAATAATGATGCGTGTACTTTCAATCCAGATGAGGATCTTAGTATATTCTTAATTGGAGGAACACCTCCGTATGATATTGCCATCACTCTTGATCCAGGTGGAACAGTTCAGGGTCCTTACACCGCTGCTGTATCTGATAGTCAAGGATGCCAAGCGAATTTCGCCTTTGATTTGCCAGGGTTACAATTTACAGAATTACAGTTGGCTTCTGAGCCTACGATTGTATCCTGTGATGGAGATATAATGTTGAATTTTATAGTTGCAGGCGGCTGTCCACCATTTACACCTAATATACAGCCTGATTCCATTTTGCAAGCAGGGCAGAGTCATACACTTATAGTTACTGATAATATAGGACAGTCTCTTACAGAAATTTTGATTGTAGAAGAACTAGAAGAAGTCTTCTTAGTCAGTGAGCAGGTAACTGATGTATCAGCAGGGCAGCAAGGTGGTGTGGATATAGAACTGGGTGGTGGCACTGGCTCATTCACTTTTGAATGGAGAGATGCTGCAGGCAATATAATATCGACAGAACAGAATCTCACAGGGGTAACGGAAGGCGGAGAAGTGTTCTTGACAGTGATAAGCGATGGTTGTATCACCGAGTTTTCATTTGTTATTGGTGAGAATTCAGCTGTAGCAGAATTGGATGAAACTGGAAGCTATGTGATGCTCTCGCCTAACCCAGTACAAGATATCGTATTATTCACCTTTGTAAATGGGCAACCATCTTCTGGGTTAATTTATTCGGTTCAAGGTGAAATAGTGAAGAAGCTAGAAATAACATCAGATAGAATGGAGGTCAATTTAACTGATTTCGCACCTGGTGTATATTATACTAGGTTGCAGTTTGGTGAAAAGATAATTGTGAAGCAATTTGTCAAGCTATAGGAGCTTGTGCAGCTACTTTCCAAAAAGAGGATAATCGCTACGGGTTATCCTCTTTTTTATTTGTACGGAAGAATATATTTTTCACTTGCAATCACTGCCAGGTTTTAGTTGAAATAAAAAAGGACAATCTTAGTAGATTGTCCTTTCCGAAAAAGCATTTTGCGAATTTGATTAGATCAAATCCATTTCTGGTTTTTTGGGACTAATGCTTCTTACGTTGAACTTAACTTCATTCTCGTACTTCTGGAAATTTTCATTAAATAACATGGCTAATTTATTGCGAGACTCATCATATGCTATTTTGTTTTCCCATGTCTTACGAGGATTCAATACCTGATCAGGCACACCTGTACAAGAAGTAGGAATTTCTAGATTAAATATATCGAATGATTCATATTCTGCGTCGACCATCTCACCATTGAGTACGGCAGTAATGATAGCTCTAGTATATTCAAGTGGAATTCGCTTACCAACCCCATAGCTGCCTGAAGTCCAACCTGTATTTACTAACCAAATGTTGGCATTGTGTTTAGCGATTTTTTCACCTAACAATTCCGCATACATTATTGGGTTAAGAGGTAGGAAAGGTGCGCCAAAGCATGCTGAGAATGTTGCCACTGGTTCAGATATACCTTCTTCAGTACCTGCTACCTTAGCTGTATATCCAGATAAAAAGTAATACATGGCTTGCTCAGGTGAAAGCTTGGAGACTGGAGGCAATACACCAAATGCATCACAGGTCAAAAAGAATATATTATTTGGATGAGCAGCTGTATCTTTCTTATGATAATTATCTACATGATGTATAGGGTAGGAGACTCTGGTATTTTGTGTGATGGAGACATCTTCGTAGTTTGGTCTACAACTATGTGGATGAAACTTAATGTTTTCAAGTATGGCCCCTGGCTTGATGGCTTGGTAGATTGTAGGCTCACTAGTAGCACTTAATCCCTTGCACTTAGCATAGCATCCTCCTTCAAAATTGAATAAGCCTTTCTCAGACCATCCATGCTCATCATCACCGATTAGTTCTCTGTTAGTGTCGGCAGAAAGTGTTGTCTTGCCGGTACCGCTTAAGCCAAAGAATATTGCAGAATCTCCTTCTGCACCAACATTAGAAGAGCAGTGCATAGAGAGTACATTCTTCTCTAAGGGCAATTTGAAATTCAAAACTGAAAAAATACCTTTCTTGATTTCGCCTGTGTATCCTGTGCCACCAATCAATATTATTTTCTTATCAAAATTGATAATAGAAAAATTAGTATCTCTGGTTCCATCTGTACTAGGATCTGCTAGACATCCAGGTGCACAATAAATTATCCATTCTGGTTCGTGAGATAAAGTCTCATTCTCATCTAATCTGACAAACATGTTATGGACAAAATGTGCGCTCCATGGATATTCAGCTATAAGTCTGATAGGCAAACGATGTGCTTTGTCATTACAGGCTGCCGCATCTTTGATGTAAATATCTTTTCCCCTGAAATAGTTAGTGACTTTCTCAAACAGGATATTGAAACTATCAGGGCTGAAAGGTTGGTTGATTTCATTCCAGTCCACATTGTCGCTTGTGATATGGTCTTTAACAATAAATCTATCCTTTGGTGATCGGCCAGTGTATTTTCCTGTCTTAATGACAAGCGTGCCATTTTGTGATAGTGTGCCCTGCTTTTTTTCAAGGGTTTCTTTGATGAGTTCAGAAGGTTCTAAATTCCAGAAGGCAGTTTTATAATTTTTGATTTTATGGTTAAGTAAAGCGGCTTTGGGGTTCTTATTTCCAACTTCTTTCATAACTAGGGTTCGGTGAATTAATGTAAAGAATCTGAATACAGTACAAAGATTGTTAAGTGAACCTGATTTGATAGTGTCGGAAATGTAGTAAGCTAAAGAAAATTCGATGTTCTGATTAGTGTACAAACAGCCTTAAGTCTGTACTCTATAGCTGTGTGGTAGTTAAAATAGAAAATTTTCTTAATATGTTAAAATAATGTTAATATTACTTATCCCAAATCGACACTAAGTCAATAAAATCAAGATTTTATCGAAATAGGCAAAAGTAATTGTAGGTTTTATTTGATTCTGCAATAGGGGGATTTGGTTTGAGCTTCATCTACTAGAATAAAAGCACACATCATGATACATTCTTCAAAATTTTTGATTCTAAGGGACATACCGCTCTTCAAGAATCTTTCGGATCAGCAACTAGAACAGATTACGACACAGGCTACACATGTCAAAATTAAGAAAGGCAAATATGTGTACAAAGAAGGCGATCAGGTCAATAACATTTACCTAGTGCATAAGGGAGATATAAAATGTGGAAGGCAAATAACTGAGAGCAAAGTTTTACTCAAAGAAATAGTATATAAGAAAGAACTATTAGGAGAGAATTTCCTCACGGGACTACAGGTAAGAAAGGAGTTTGCTCAAGCACTGACAGATTTGGAGCTATTCGAATTACCTCTGACATTCTTCAAAGACTTGCTAGAGAAAAACCCAGATTTATGCCAGCAGATGACCTTACTGTTCATCACTAAGATGTCCAACTTAGAAACACGAATGAGCAATTTTGTGATCAAGAAAGCCCAATCCAGAATATTAAGTTTTCTCAAGCAGCTTGCAGATACCAAAGGTATCAAGATTGGATTGGATGAAATTTTAATAAATCATGGTTTATCCCATAAAGAGATAGCCAATATTACTGACACTTCCAGACAGACGGTAGCCAGGGTTCTTGGAGATTTGAAAAGGCAAAATATCATTCATTTCAGTGCTAGGAAGCCTCACAAGATATTAATCCGGAACATAACGAACCTTAGTTGATCGATGTGGTTTTTTTGCCCTTGTCAATTAAGATTGACAGGGGCATTTTTCTAAATATACTATTGCTGAACTTTTATAATTTATACTCGTCTTATTTTCAGCACTATAAGTCCAATCTATCTATAGACTCTTATTGATTTTCCTATCTTAGGGGCTTAAAATAATTATGTCCTTATGATGTTCTTGTTTGATATGCCAGACTTAGCCAGTTCGCAGGTCTGGATGAGCTTTTTGACCTTGACATTTTTAGAAATTGTTCTTGGGGTAGATAATATCATATTTATCGCTATTGCCGCAGGCAAGTTGGATGAAAAAGATCAAAAGAAAGCCACCAATATCGGTCTGATTCTGGCGATGGTTATTCGTATTGTGCTCTTATTTGGTATTACTATACTCATAGGAATGGAGAAACCATGGTTTGAATTTGATAATAAATTTATTCAGGCCGGTTTTTCTGGACAAAGTATAATTCTAATTCTAGGTGGGTTATTTCTCTTATATAAAAGTGTCACTGAGATACATCATAAACTAGAGGGCGAAGATCATTCAGATGGAAAAGGCGGTAAGAAAGTCTCTCTCACTTCTGCGATTGTGACGATTACCTTGATTAATATTGTTTTCTCTTTTGATTCCATTTTGACGGCTGTAGGTATGACAAATGGTATATATGGTGCATTAGCTATAATGATAGTTGCGG
>CAZIMH010000228.1:0-5226 GCA_964540155.1 uncultured Saprospiraceae bacterium | reverse complement strand
GCTATTTAAAGCTGAATTAGCGTTAAGAAATGGGTACAGCCTAGAATTTTGTTTCTTTTTTTCAATGAAAAAGAAAACCGCCGGTAGGCAAGTATGATTAGCTAGATTCTAAATGTGGAAACTGCTCATTTTCGATAACAGTTTAGTATTGATATCTAGGTGAATCTGCTGATTTATGGTGCATCTTAGATGCGCTATACAATCAGTTTATTAGTCTAGCATCTCCTTAAGCTCTTTGATGTTCAGGGCATTGATAAAATAATTGACATCAGGAGAGAAAATTCTTCGCTTAGCCTTAATGCTAAAATGATTCTCTTCTTCTAGTCTTTCTATTCTAATAGGATCTCCCCAGTTTGAGAATGCAGTCTTGGGCTTTATGTGTAAATATGAATCTCCGTGAGTGATTTTCGTTTGATATTTTAATGTTGAATTTTTAAAGCGCTCTAGCATTTCAGGAATTGTTGTATTGCTAATGGTGGAATTTTCATTCAGGTCTTGAATCTCTTCTTTCGTTAATTCTGGCAATCCACGAAGTCTAAATTCTCTTTTAAAGTAGATGACATAGAATAGTGCCATGAATACGCCAAAGAATATGGAAGAGAATGTAAAATCCCAAACACCTTTTTCCCTATAGTTTATGATGCTCATAATAATACCAAATACGAGCCCATGCAGTAGAGCATACTTTATGAAATCTTTTAAGTTGATGATTCTATTGTTTTATTCTATAAATCTATGTCAGTTAATCTAAATGAGGCCAACCCTTATCCTTTGTGACACTAAAAAACTTTTCTCCATCATAGCGGAATAAGCCACCCCAACCACCTAGCCACATACGTCCTTTACTGTCCTCGAAGAAATTAAAAATACTGGATGATTCTAGTCCATCATCTTTCCCATAATGAAGATATTCTTGCCCGTTATATCTATACACATAATCATGCTCTGCAGAAAACCATAGGTCACCATTGACAGCGCGATAGGGTAGACTGGCCTCCACAAGAGATATTTTATCGGTATCTGGAAATTGGGTTATTTCTCCCTTGTCCAGAATGCAGACACCACCAAACATAGTACTGATCCATAAGCGGCCATCCGCGTCTTCCTTTATACTGGAGATATTATTGTCACACAGGCCATCCTCTGTAGTGTAATGTGTAAAGTCCTTACCATCATATTTTGTAAGTCCAAATCCATCAGTACCAAACCAGTAATTTCCTTTGCTATCCTGTATAATGCTAGAGACCCTATCATAGGATAAAATTGTATTCGTGTCTGGCACTGATGCTTTGGGGAGAGGAAAATTTTTGAAGCTGTGACCATCATAGGTGCTTACACCATCTAGCGTGCCCATCCAAAAGACACCATCCTTATCACGGTGAGTAGTCCAGATATTATTCCCTAGGGTCTCGCTACCTGAGTCTATATGTGAATATTCTTTTCCATCATATAGACTAAGTCCGCTATAAGTACTTATCCATATACTGTCTTTCTCTGCAGGTATAAATGACGTTATCCTTCCGCCAGCTAGGCCATCCTTTTCTGTGATGTAAACAAGTGTATCGCCATCATATTTTATAAGTCCATAGATACTAGTGCCGAAGTACATATTACCCTGTCTGTCCTCGTGTATGGCGAAAATATATTGACTAAGCTGACCATCTATAAAGAAGAAAGAGTCTTTGTACTCCGCCGGTGTAGTACTTGTATGGATAGGATGTTTTGTTTCTTGGCTGCTACAAGATTCTAAGCTGAAAAGAATAACCATTGCAATAAAGCACAGTATCTGAATATTATATGTAGGATAATTTATTGTAGGCTTAGTTGTCATAACAATAAAGCTAAGATATTTTAGCTCTCTATAAAAGGCGTGCTAGATAATTCATTATTCAGCTAGTTATAAGGTGGTATTATTCTAGTTCAGGGATTATTTCTTTATTGATGATTGCCATTGTTTCTTCTACAGGCAGGCTATTAAATTTTAGATTTAGAATGACATGATTGACGCCGATGTCTCGGATTGTATGTAGATGCTTGAGTAGGTTGTCTGCACTGGTTCGGAATCCAAGGTGTATGGGAGTCGGTTTGATGTTTGTACCTGGGATAAGGTCGATATATAATGACTGCATAAAGGGTTTCCATGGTTGTCCTTTGCTTTCCAATGCCTGATGCCAGTCATTCATCATATGTGTAAGAAAGTAGGTATTTCTGGGATAGTACAACCAGCCATCTGCATGCTGCGCTATCCATTCTAGGGTCTGACCTGAGTGGCCTGTTACAAGATATGGCGTGTTCACTTTATTTGATTTAGGAAGTAAGTCAGCATTTGCATTTATCTGACCATAGTTTGTTGAGGTGTGTGATGGGAAGGAGGACTTGAGTGCTTTGAGATAGAAAAAACTATCTTTAAATAATTCATTTTTCTGAGACAGGTCTTTGCCAAAAGCAGGAAATTCTATCGGTCGATCTCCAGAGGCGATGCCGATAATGATTCTTCCTTTTGAAAGTAACTGTAGGCTATTAATAGATTTTAGAGTGTGAATAGGGTGGCGGAGGGGAAGAATGATGCTGCCCGTTGCTAATGCAATATGGGAAGTATGATTCATAATATGCGTCATATAAACGAAGGGGTCATACATCTGTCCCGCATCTCCAAAGGTGGGGTCATGTAAGGGCACATCCCTAAACCAAAGGCTTTTGAATCCCATCTCCTCTGCTTGCTGAGCTAAGGCCACTTGGTTCTCCATTTGCGGTACAGAACCAGAATATGCCTCTAGGGGAAATACAAGGCCAAGTGATAGCTTTCCTTTTTCGGCTACTTTATCTAAGGGGGTCATTAGCCTTTAAGATTTTCGATGATTTTGTCTGTTGTAGTTAGTAGGTCTGATATACGTCCCGTATCATAGGCATCACTATGAGCAGGGCCAAATCGACCCACATTATCTCCTAGATCATTATCGAAATATTTTCCTGTCACCCCGGCATATTGATTGTCGGTAGCCAAGGCATGGATAATGTTTGCGCCTTTACTTGCAGGTGACCAATATCGACCATAGGCTTCTCTGACCATTTTTGTATTCAGTAAAGAGCCTGGATTGACAGGAATGACGGCCGTGTTATCTAATTGTTTGCCCAATTCAAAACTCCACATGGTCAACGCCAATTTGCTTTGGGCATAAGACATCTGTGCAGACAACGTGGTATTTCCTTCTAGTGCTGATAGTGAAACTGATTCTTGTGCTGCCGAGCTCAGATTGATTATGCGCTTGTCTGTTGACTTTTCTAGATAGGGAAGTGTCATCCTTGTAAGTATATATGGCGCTAAGTAATTTACAACAAATCGCAAGTCTAGTCCATCCTTGTTATTGAGCTGCTCACTTTTAAAGACGCCAGCATTATTAATAATAACATCTAGACTTAGACTGTGACTATCTAGGTAATTAGATACGACATTTAGAGACTGTAGATCAGATAAGTCGCAGACGATATACTGTATCTTAGTCGCAGATTTGGATTGCAGTGTCTTAACTAACTTTTCTAGCTTGTCTTTGTTTCTTCCAACTAGAATGAGTGAATGACCATCACCGTATAGTTTTTCAGTGGCCAGTTTGCCGATTCCATCTGTGCATCCTGTTATTAGAATGGATTTCATTTTGATGTCGATTTATTTGAATTAGGTGATGCTTAAAGTGGCCATTTATTTGTAAGCAACAGGAGGCTGCCTCACTGGAAAGGCTTTCTCCCAAGCTGCGGCAAATCCCAATAGCTTATCTTCTTCAAAGGACCTACCTATAAAAGTCAGATTAATAGGTTCACCTGAGGCTTTATATCCCATCGGTGTGGCTAAGCACGGATATTGTGCCATAGCAGCATGTCCGGCATTATAATTATTAATGGATATTATGGCATCTAGATTATGTTCGGTTATATGCGTTTCAAAAAATCTTTGGCCTTGACTTAAGTAGTCTTTTTTTATTTCAGCATGGCGTTCAGTAGTCATTGTGTCATTGACCATGCCTTCGAAAAGTTGTTGTCCATATGGCACACGCAAAAGTGTATCCTCAGAATTATACTCATAAAAATCTTTTACTGTTCGTTGGGTTATGTTTTCTGACGCATAAGTGTCCATGTAGGCTGGTAGATCTTTAATCATGTCTCCATTTAGAAAAGCCCGAAAAAAGGAAAAGTCTACCTCAATTGGCTCTAGGCCAATAACTGAAGCACCTGTAGATTTTATTTTTTCCACAGTTGCAGAAAATATAGAATCTTCTAGCATCGGTTTGAAATAGCCAAACCGTTTATTGGATAAGCTAGTATTTTCTATGGCACGGAGATAATCTTTATTGGTAGGAGAATTGCTTGTCGCTGTGTCAGCCTCGTCTCTACCCACCATCGCAGAAAGCAAAATGGCATTGTCGATTGAGTTCCTTGTCATTGGTCCTGGAGTATCTAACGTACTTGAAATAGGGACGATGCCAGAACGACTAAGAAGACCTATGGTAGGCTTAAGGCCAAATAAAGAATTTTGACTAGAAGGAGATAGTATAGATCCTGAAGTTTCAGTACCAAC
This sequence comes from uncultured Saprospiraceae bacterium, assembly GCA_964540155.1. Taxonomy (GTDB): domain Bacteria; phylum Bacteroidota; class Bacteroidia; order Chitinophagales; family Saprospiraceae; genus RFSX01. Next base: position 656 of record CAZIMH010000228.1, on the reverse strand, counting down.
AGCCGCCGTCGCATAATTAGCCGCCATCGTCGTTCCTGACCCAGCACTAGATCCGCCTGTTTCGAATTTTCCTGCGCCATAGGGATTCAGAGATTGACCGCCTATCGCACTATAGCCTAAGGGGCAACCAGTGCATAAGTAGTATGCCCATTCGCTTAGATTCACTTTGCCCAATATCAGACCACTGTGAGATTCTATCTGATCGACTATATGTGCATTTCTTGTTTGGTTGTTTTGTAAAGCTAGTGCACCAGCAGTTGTGGGCATATTTTTGGTACCTATATTGTCTTTCAGTAGAATGGGCATTCCATAGATTGGGTGTTGCTTGTCCTTTTCTCTGTCATATTTCTGTGCCTGCTCTACTGCTGTAGGATTAATGGCTATGATAGCATTAAGAGAGAGTAGGCTATCCGTTTCATATTTAAGTATTCTGTAGAGATACCATTTGGTCAGATTTTCGTAGCTAAGTTTTTTATGCTCTATCGCTGACTGAATCTCTAAGATGTTTTTTTCATAAACCAAGTCATAGAGACGAGTGTATTCTGATTCAGAAAATCCATCGAGTTGGGCATAGATGTTATTCCATATCGATTGTCTGTCCAGTACTTTAGATTGCAATAACTTGTATTGCATGCGCTGTGACTCATGGTCGGTAT
>CAZIMH010000227.1:0-5252 GCA_964540155.1 uncultured Saprospiraceae bacterium | reverse complement strand
TCAAAAATCAAAAATCCTAATTCACACCTCATCATTCACAATTCACTAAACTTGTAAATTCTCCACCCAAATCGGCATGTGATCACTATAGGAAATCCATTTCTTGTAACTACCGATTTTAAATGTAGTAGATGAACTTATAAGCGCTGATGACGCAAAGCAATAATCGATGTGATAGGGTTTCGTTTTTTTCTTTAGTAGGTATAAGGTGGGTTGTCGTTCTGATCCATGCGCCAGATTTCTAAGTTGATGATAGATGCTATGAATATTGTATTTAGCCAAGAAAGAAACGACATGTGTGTGAGTACCTATTTTTCTTTTAGTATCCCACATGGTATTACTATTAAGATCACCAGCAAGAAGCGTGGGCTGGTCGAGTAGTTTTGTGTAGTGATTGATAGCACCCCATATTTGTCCTACGTAACTTTTGGAAGGTGTCGTTTTGTTAGGCATCGCCCAGATGGCAAGGAGATTAAGTTGGCGATTTTTTGTGCTAACCTGAATCGGTAAGACGTATTCAAATTCGGGATTAAATATATCCAGCAGTTTTATCCTTACTTGATTGAAAGAGATAATGGCAATCCCTTTATGAGGGTTATTTCCATGCCAGATGATATCATTATAGCTTTTCTTAGCTAAGGCTTCTTCGAGTTTTTCTTTATGCTCACATTCGGAAATGATGGCGAGGTCTATCTTCCGGCTAAGCACAGTATGATATTTTTTTCGGAAGGCCATATTGCAATTCCAAATGAGGATATTCATATACTTATTCTAGGTTTATCACGACTTTGTTAGTATCGTGCTTAGTCAATGTATCTATTTATATGAGTGGGGGTGAGGAACTGTTACAAGTTATTTATAGGCATAAAAAAATGGTTCTTTTAAAACCAGGTCTATACCCAGCATTAAAAAAACCATTGTCCTTGAAAAACAAGTTGACTTAAATCAAATCCTTAGCAAGCAACACAGTCTACATTAGATGCACTGCTGTATCTTAGAATAGAATTAAGTGTCTCGTCTTTGGCTCTAAATTTTACCTTCGGAAAGCGCCTATACCCAGTTTTCAACTGCTCGAAAATAGCTTTGGTTTTGTCATCATGCACTATTGCATGCTCTATTTCAAGCGTTTGGGTTAGGGAAGTTTCTCGGTATAAATATTTTAATAAAGAATTTGTAGTGTAGCATCTCTCCATATAGACAGGTATAGGGTTTATTAACAAACTTTAATCTCAAGAGTATAACTAACTACGCCTGAGATATATTGCGTCGCAGTTGGTTAGCCTTTAATAATACCACTTTAAGAACAAAAACCTTGCTATAATAGGAGGGTATGTCATACAATTGGCAAGCTATATGCCGATATTTTACCTTCAAAAGCGGTTATCAGTTGCTTCATTACTGCTAGGTCGTCCTTAGTCTCGACTTGCCTTCCATCTATCAGATTGATAGGCGTGAGTTCGCCCATTGTACCTGTACAGAACACCTCATCAGCACTATATAACTCCGTCAGAGAGATGTTTTTCTCCTGATGGGGAATCCCTAATTCCTCTGCCAATTCTAGAACCAAGCCTCTTGTAATACCATGGAGGCAGGCCGTAGCATGAGGCGTGTAAAGCTTGCCTTTGGTAACCATAAAGATATTGGTCCCATTGAGCTCAGCGGCAAAGCCATACGCATCAAGCATGAGTGCCGCATCTGCACCAGCTACATTGGCTTCTATTTTAGCTAATATGTTGTTAATCAGGTTATTATGATGAATCTTGGAGTCCAGGTGATTGGGAGAATTCCTTCTTATGGAAGCGGTGATGATATTGATGCCCTGGTCATTGTCATAGACTGGTGCCTTGTATTCAGGGAGGATAATCAGCAAACAACCCTTGGTATTCAATCTAGGGTCCATCCCTGAAGTGATTTTTTCACCTCTGCTCAAGGTCAGCCGCACATGCACACCATCCGTCATGTCATTCGCTTTCAGGGTGTCGAATAGCGCTTTTGTTATATCCGCTCGGGTTGGGATGCCCTGAAAATGCATCGCCTTCGCGCTGGCCATGAGTCTGTCTAGATGCCTGTCCAGCATAAAAACGCCTCCCTGGTAGACCCGAAGTCCTTCCCACACGGCATCACCACCTTGTACCACGCTATCAAATACGGATACTTTAGCGTCATCTCTGTGATAGAGCCGATCTCCTACATATACTTGGAGGTCTTTATTCTTTGGATTGAAGGATTGGAGCATAGTATTGACTTGTTTAGGTACACATAATAGTGTTTTGATTTCGAATGACAAAGGTGATCTTTAGACCATAGCTTATGGGGATTGGGTAAACGCTATAAACTATAAGGCAACAGTCTGTTGTAATAATCCAGCGCCTTATCTAACAGTGGTTGTAACCTTTCCGGAAAAGGTCTTGAACTTGTGGTTTGCTTTTTGAACCCAGTGGACTGATGTACATTGCCATACCAATAGGCTGCCCACACGCCATCTTCCGCTCGTGGTCCTGCCTCCCAGTGAAGCATTTCTTCTGAAAATGGAATCTCCAGCCTATCACACAAAGAGATAAGTACCTTTCTGGGATTGTCTAGTATCCGATTGGTATCCAATACCACACTCTCTGCACCTATAGATTGGCAGTATTCGAAAATTTGCCATTCCAATTCTAAACCAATATCCAGCATCGTTGGGTTTTCTATTACCTGCGCAAACGAAGCTATCAACTGTCTAGGGTTTCTGATGAGAAATAAGTTCTTTAATTCTTTGATGTAAGACCAATCTATTCCATCCATATGATGGGCCATATTCTTTAGGAAGACATTCGGCGTAGGATAGGGGCCATTTATAACATTGGCCATTATTTCATCCACATTAATAGACTGCGAGGCGAGGGTCTCGGCTTTACCGGGATGGTCTATCTGAGGATGACTATGAAGGTAGTACGCATAGAATGGTTCATCCACTATACTCATGTCTGACCTATTGCCGAAGCTATACATCAGCGCTGTGGATATATTTCTAGGTCCAGATATAAGATGTATTCTACTCATCGGAATCAAAATCGTCTTGATCCAAATGCTCACCAGGATGCCAGAATACTTCTTTGAAGTTGTCCACTTTATCATTAGATACAGAGACACCTTCCTGCTCTAACAGCTGCTGCATCATCGTCGGCGCAGGAAACATATTTCGGCCTGACAGCTCACCTTTCCTATTGACGACCCTATGTGCAGGGACGCCTTTGCCGTGACATTTGTTGAGTGCCCAGCCCACCATTCTGGCAGACCCCAAGGCCAGAAAATCTGCGATGGCACCATAGTTAGTGACTCTGCCTGCAGGTATGGCTTTCGTTACCCTATATACAAGTTCGAAATAGTTATTGGACATGAAGCGAATATAGAAGTATTAAGAGGAATAAAATATAAGGAATTATACCTCTACCTGTGCTGGTCTACAAGAATAACGTTACCATCAGGATCCTTTACCATAAAGCTGGCTGGTCCAGTGCCATCCTCTGGTGCGGCAACCATGAAGGGAAAATCTGCGTCCTGAAGTTTTTTCTGAATGGCTCTCACATCGTCAAAGGACTCTACTTCCTGTGCCTGTTCATCCCAGCCAGGATTGAAGGTCAGAATGTTACCTTCGAACATGCCTTGAAACAGACCGACCAAAGCATTTTCATTTCGCATAATCAAATAGTTTTTTTCCATATCGCCACCTTGAACTTTAAAACCCATTTTTTCATAGAAGGCCTTTGATGTGGCTAGATCTTTGACACTGAGGCTGATGGAGAAAGCACCTAATTTCATTTGCTTATTTTTTGAGTAGTATAAATAATGTCATTTGTTCCAAGGTAACTATTTCCAGTCTATCTTTAAGATTTAATCTCACTTCCTTACCTTCACGATATGATACTTGCCTTCAAAGGATTTACACCAGTAGTCCATCCATCCTCCTTTGTGCACCCGTTAGCTGCTGTTACAGGTAATGTAACTATAGGCAAAGATGTTTACATAGGCCCAGGTGCGGCGATAAGAGGAGACTGGGGCGGCATCGTTATTAAAGATGGGTGCAATGTCCAGGAGAATTGTACGGTGCATATGTTTCCTGGTGTGACCGTGATACTGGAAGAGGCAGCTCATATAGGTCATGGGGCTATTGTGCATGGCGCCCATATAGGTAAGAACTGTATGGTCGGAATGAATGCGGTAATCATGGATAATGTTGTACTAGGAACAAACTGTATAGTGGGTGCTTTGTCTTTTCTTAAGGCCAATAGCGAGTGGGAAGACCGAAGTCTCATTGTAGGAAATCCTGCCAAAGTGATTAAGCGTGTGACTGATGAGATGATTGCATGGAAGACCAAAGGGACACAACTATACCAGACACTGCCTGCTGACTGTCATGAGCATCTCACTGAAGTAGAACCACTCACCGAACCGCCCTCCGAGCCACAATCTCAAGAAGTCTTGTATGAGACTTGGAATCAAATTAAATCCAATAAGTAAATTGGATTCTCCGTCATTAACGCCAGTACAAAAGTCTCAGTGGATCAAGTCCAAATCTGAGGAATATGGATTTCTAGGTGTAGGGATAAGTAAAGCCAACTTTCTAAAGGATGAAGCAGAGCGCCTACAGGATTGGTTGATGAAGGGATACCATGGTAAAATGACATACATGGAAAATCACTTCGAAAAGCGAACGGATCCAAGAAAGTTGGTAGAAGGTGCCAAGTCTATTATCTGTTTTGCGTATAATTATTATCCTGAGTCAGATGTCTCGGATGACAATACGCTTAAAGTAGCGAGGTATGCCTACGGACGTGATTACCATAAAGTGCTCAAGAAAAAACTGATTCGATTACTTGACGAAATGCAGGCGGCGTTTGGCCCTATTTCTGGAAGATGTTTTGTAGATAGTGCCCCAGTGATGGAGAGGGAGTGGGCACTCAGATCAGGATTGGGTTGGATAGGAAAAAATACGCTTGTCATTCATCCTAAGAAAGGGTCTTACTTTTTTTTGGCAGAAATTATATTAGACATTGAGCTTGTCTATGACTCACCGATATCTGATCACTGCGGCACCTGCACGAGATGTATAGATGCCTGTCCTACCAAGGCAATAAGTGAAAATGGGTATGAGCTCAATGCCTCTGAATGCATCAGTTATTTGACGATTGAATTAGCAGACGAGGAAATACCTGCGCAGTTTGAAGGGAAGATGGAGGACTGGATTTTTGGTTGTGATATCTGCCAGGAGG
>CAZIMH010000226.1:3781-5252 GCA_964540155.1 uncultured Saprospiraceae bacterium | reverse complement strand
TTCCAGAAACTCATAAGCAGTATATACTTTAAGCTTGTAGTATAGTGGAATGAAAGTGACACAGATGATAATCATAGCTATCGGCAGCATCAGATAGAATTGAGCAAAGCCCATACCGTCATGATATGCCTGACCAGGTGTAGACAGAAAGGTAATGGCAGAAGCCTGAGTCGCCATCACGGATAAGCCGACAGTCCACCATTTCGCTTCGTTGCCTCCTAGAAGGTAGCCATGTATGTCCTGTTTGCCTCTCGTCTTCCATATACCATATCCAACGATGGTAGTCACTGTCAATAATAGAACAGACCAATCTAATGGAGTCATAACTTATAATCCTTTGAAGAAGAAATAGACTAATGAAACCACAACCAAGTTACATACGATGACTATGATATACCATGACCGCCAGGATTTGAATACTGGTGAATCATCGGTTAACGTAGACTCTTTAGTTATCTCTTTCATTTGAGGTTAAAGCTAATATATTACTGAATAATCGGTAAGCGCCAGGTACACCTGCTGGTAACTGTCTGAACCAAGAAATAGATGTATACACAAAGTAGCCTTTCCCATGTGGTGCTACGAGTAAACTTCCGTCTAATGGATCTTCGCCTTTGTCATTGCAAGATAGTAAGGGTGTAAATTTAGAATCCCATTCTTCTGCAAAGTAGAGACCTCGTTCCTGCACCCAGCCATTAAAGTCTTCTTGAGTAATCTTGTTAGGTGTCGTCATCACTGGATGATTCTTATCTAATACTCTCATCTCCGCATACTCATCTGTTACCCGCTTTCGAGATAGCTTGATTGGGTAGGGAGACAAGTCATCAAAATTAATTCTACGTGAAGTATTATACTGAGTAATAAGCGTACCGCCATTCTCAGCATAAGCAAAAAGGTATTTATTGTATTGCTTAAGCTGCTTCAAGGTGTTATAAGCTCTTATGCCTATGACAATAGCATCATAATCAGAAAGGTCTTGCACTGCAATATTTTGTAACTCGAGTAACTCTACATTAAACCCAACACTTTCTAGACTCTCTGGCATTTTATCCCCAGCGCCCATGACATATCCTATGTTCTCTCCACCCTTAGCTAATGGCACCTTGACCACACGTGATGAGGCTGGAAATAAGATTGTTTGTAATGGAATGTGGTCATACTCAATGTTAATAAGCGTCTTGTCATACGACTTACCGTTCAACTTAATCTTTGCTACGACATCACCTGTGGAAGTCTGACTTGGAGCACGTAGAGAAAAGGTATATGTCTGCTCGAATCCCTGACCTTTAATACTGACATCCTGATACTTAGGTGAAATTTGCCATCCTGCGGGTACATCCAGTGTTAGCTTGCCTTCCACTGTCTCAGCACCAGCTCTCACTTTAACTTCCACGGGCATTTCCTTAGAATCCGCAATCAAATAAATATCCTTATCAAAACTCATAGTCGCTGGTGGAATGACAACTAAGGG
>CAZIMH010000226.1:0-3681 GCA_964540155.1 uncultured Saprospiraceae bacterium | reverse complement strand
CCATTAAGTAATTCTAGATACTCTTGGTAGCTTCCTCTACTCCCTGCACTTCCAAAACCTTGAGATCGGTGCTTAGACCTTGCCAGTGCCGATATTTCATTATTAGAGATACCAATGGAAGGGTAGTAGGAACCCGCCTCTACACTCATCAAATTAGTCTTATCTGCTTTAGCGAACTTTTCTCTGCTGCCATAAAACCACCATGAAGTATTAAAGAATTGCCTAGTTGGCTGCCATGTGTCAACTTCTTTGAGTTGCTCTGGAAATACCGATGCGTCAGCACTCTTATCAAAAGCTTCTACGGATAACATCGCAGAACTCGTATGATGTCCATGACTCTGACCAGGTGTTCTGTGGTCAAATCGGTTAATGATGACATCAGGTTTGAAATATCTTATAGCATAGATAAGATCAGCAAATACTTCATCCTTATTCCAAATTTCTAAAGTCTCATCAGGGTGTTTTGAATAGCCAAAATCATTAGCACGTGTAAAAAACTGTTGCCCGCCATCTGTGGCTCTTGCCATTTGCAATTCTTGGCTTCTCAGGACACCCAGCAGTTCTCTGATTTCTGTACCGATTAAGTTCTGTCCACCATCTCCTCTGGTTAGAGAAATGTAGGCAGTCCTTGCATGCATCCCATTAGACAAATGCGAAATTAACCTAGTATTCTCATCGTCAGGATGGGCAGCTACATATAGTACTGATCCTAGAAAGTTAAATTTTTGAAGCTCATGATAAATCTCAGAGCTACTCATTTGCTGAGCATTGATTGGTGCTGATACTATAAAATGTAACAGTACGATAGCAATAGTATAAAACGCTTGTTTCATTAGGCTTTAAACATTGAATGATGAAAAGTGAATTAGTATCAGAATTTCTAGGGTTTGTGTAACTCAGGCATTTGGCATTCCTCATCAGGCTTTTTACCACACACACCACATTCGCCAAGATTGTTTTTGAGCATTGGGTTGTTAGTAGCACAAGACCCTCGGAATTCGTTGCCTGTTACTATGTGTCTGATATTAATCAAGACAAAGGCGATTAGAAAGACTGAAAAGATCAAAACGAAAGTGGATAAAAGTCCAGACATTGTGTTATTATATTTGCTGATATAACATAAAAATAGACTAAAGAGTTGATATGGATCCTAAAGCAAAGGCATTTATGAGATTAGTAGGTATAATGGACGACCTTCGCGAGGGTTGCCCTTGGGATAGGAAACAGACTATCCATACTCTCCGAAAGCTAACTATTGAAGAAATGTATGAGTTAGTGGATGCCATTATAGAGGATGATTATCAGGGAATAAAAGAAGAAATAGGAGACTTATTTCTTCACTTAGTATTCTATGCTAAGATAGGGGAGGAAAGAGGTGAATTCACATTAGAAGAGGCGATTAATGACATCTGTGAGAAGTTAATCACTAGGCATCCGCATATCTATGGTGATGAAACAGTAGAATCAGATGAAGACGTAAAGAAGAATTGGGAAGCCATCAAACTTGCAGAAGGGAAAAAGTCAGTTTTGCAAGGAGTACCCAATGCGCTACCTGCCTTAGTTAAAGCGTACAGACTACAGGAAAAAACAGCTACGGTGGGTTTTGAATGGGAGAACGTGGAAGATGTATGGGCAAAAGTGGAAGAAGAGCAGAATGAGCTTAAAGAGGCAGTGGATTCTGGTACGGCTAAGGAAGTAGAAGAAGAATTTGGTGACCTATTGTTTAGTATGGTGAATTATGCAAGATTTATTGGTGTAGATCCAGAAGCCGCATTAGAAAGAACAAATAAAAAATTCAAATCCAGATTCGAGTATATAGAATTAAAGGCACCTAAGCCCTTGTCTGATATGACTCTAGAAGAGATGGATCAGTTATGGGAAGAAAGCAAAACCCATAAATAAAGAAAGGCCATTCATTTTGTGAATAGCCTTTAAGTAATTTTTTCTTAAATGAACATCTCTAATTAGAACTCTCTGCGATGATTTGCTTAGCTAAATCATAAATCTTTGTGTCTACCAAAGTGACAACACCACCTTCTGGACCTTGTTGATAATGTTTTCCAGCAATACCTCCCGTCATATAATCACTAGCACCAAAATAATTTCTTACTGTTTGCTCTTCTATACTAAGTGTATTTGCAATCCTAGATACGCTTCCAGTAGGTAAACTATGCTTTAATTCGCGGAGTTCATGATAGGTTATATTCATATTGTGATAAATTTGGTGAGGAAAATATTATACTACAACATCTAATATATTAAATATTAATAGAAATCGTATTTACCTTATATCAAAATATTATTTCAGATTAAACTTTAACCTAATATGATCAACTCAGCTTCTCTAATTTGTAACCAAAGGCATTAGCTACTCCTTCATGGACGATTTTACCATTAACGATATTAAGGCCATTATATAATCCTGCATCTTGTGCACAAGCCTTCTTCCACCCCATTTTAGCTAGCTTCATCACATAGGGTAAAGTCGCATTAGTGAGTGCTGTCGTAGAAGTAGATGGTACCGCCCCAGGCATATTTGCCACACAATAATGAATGATACCGTCTATAACATAAGTAGGATCTTTATGTGTTGTTGGTTTGCAGGTCTGAATACATCCTCCTTGGTCTACAGCGACATCTACCAGCACTGTGCCTTTCTGCATTAGTTTCAGCATCTTCCTTGTTATAAGATGCGGCGCTTTAGCACCAGGAATAAGAACAGCCCCAATTATTAAATCCATATCAGGAATCATACGCATGATATTGTACTGATTAGAGTAAACCGTAGTTACATTCTGAGGCATGATATCATCCAACTCTCTCAGTCTATTTAGATTTATGTCCATTACATAAACATTAGCCCCTAAGCCGGCAGCCATTTTAGCGGCATTTGTGCCTACAATACCACCCCCGATAATCAAAACATTTCCAGGCTTCACACCAGGCACACCCCCTAAGAGAACACCTTTTCCTCCCATTGGCTTTTCTAGATACTTAGCACCTTCTTGGGTAGCCATCCGCCCAGCAACTTCAGACATAGGTACGAGCAGGGGTAGAGACCCATCTCTAGCTGTCACAGTTTCATAAGCTAGGCAAACAGCCTTACTCTTGACCATAGCGTCCGTAAGCGGTTTGTGAGAAGCGAAATGAAAATAGGTGAATAATAACTGATTGTCTTTGACTAATTTGTATTCTGACTTTATAGGTTCTTTCACCTTTACTATCATATCGGCCTTCTTGTAAACCGCTTCGATTGTAGGTAAAATCTTTGCACCAGCAGCTTTATAATCTGCATCCGAATATCCCGATGCTTCCCCTGCTTTCTTCTGAACGAAGATTTGGTGTCTTTTTTTCTTTAGTTCCATTACACCTGCAGGTGTCATAGAAACTCTACTTTCGTTTGTCTTAATTTCCTTAGGTATCCCGATTATCATTTGGAGATAAGATTGTATTACGTGATTAAAAAAAGTAAAAATACTTAATCAGGATCTATAGGGAAGAGAATAGGAGGGTAGAATTATAGTATAGAAAGAAAAAAACCCATGGAAAACTCCACGGGCATTACTCAATTTAATAACCAAAACTCATATGCCCTAAAAAGAACAAATAATATGCCAAGTATTATCCAAAAATGATATGTGTAAATGAGCTGTGTTATCTCTCTCAATTCAAATGGTAAAG
>CAZIMH010000225.1:0-5254 GCA_964540155.1 uncultured Saprospiraceae bacterium | reverse complement strand
GAAGAGATAGCGACATTAGTAAAAAGAGATCTAATAGAAGAAACGATACAAATTCAAGTAAAAGGAAAAGAGATACAGATTCTAGATCTAAGTCAAGTAGAAAGAAAAGGGATACAAATTCACGATCCCAGAGAAATAAAACGACTAGAGATGCAGATTCAAAATCTAAGAAAGATGAAACAAGAAATAAGCGCTCTAGCAAGAGGGGAGATGAGAAGCAAATAGACTTGCAATCAGAATATGCGCCACAATATGATGGTGGAGGACGACTCTCCCTAATAGATAAAAAACGAGGAGGTAATGATTACCGCAATAGTGGATGGCAAGGCTATGAAGGTAAAGATATCATTGCCGTGGTCGATTTAGGAGGAGAACAAAATATCTCAGAATTGAGGATGGGCTTTTTTCATGATGGAAAAGCAGGGATATTTATGCCTACACAATTAGACGTCTATGTCGGGGATTCAGGTAACTGGGAGCTCTTTGGTAGTTTGGTTAATGATAAGATAACGCCTAATACAAAAGGTGCATTTTTTAATGACTTTGTTGTGAGAGGTGAGGCCAAGACTAAATTTGTAAAGGTTGTGGCTAAGAGCCTGGAGGACTGTCCTGAAAATCACAAAGACCTTGGCGAGCAGTGTTGGATATTCTCTGATGAAATCGTCATCAAATAAGAATCCTGCATTTTTAGCCATAGATAATTAGCGACAAATTTCTATCTGTCTTAGCTGGAAATTTTATTTCCATTAATCTGAAGGCCGATGAGAGAAAGGGTGCCAATGTATTTAGGTACTTGACCTTAATAAAACTTATTTAATTAGAGAAACAGCTATCTTAAGTGGTACAAACAATAGTATATATGTGTAACTGTTACGTATATAAGGATGTTACCTGCAAGGTAAAATAACTTCAAGGATCAGAATGAGTAATTAATTCCTATGAGATCTAGAACCAAAAAGTTATTTAACCAACGAGGATAAAATCCTGTTAAAGATTCAAATCTCGGTTCTGAATAATCTACTCTTCCAAATCTATTTCTCAAATTAAGACTAAGTCCAAAATTCCTAATTATTTTATAATTAACTCTTAGGATTAACCCTATACCTGTATAGCTACGTTGATGGCTAAAGGCGTAAGGGGATGGACCTACATCTGAATAATTTAATCCTGAAAATCCAACTCTTTCATAAAAAACTTCTGAGCCAATTGAAAACGTTAAATTTTGAAATGTATAAATATTTTTTAAAACACCAAATTCTAGCTCGTAACCAACTGCATCTGAATCAAATGCGGTGAATCCATTCCCATAAATTTCATTGAAATCAAATCTACTAAAACTAATAAAAGGACTAAGTCCTCTATAATCATTTATGCCAAATCTAATGCCGTTTAATACCGTGAATTTATTTTGAGGCTCATAACGACTATAGATAGGCTCAGATCTAATTCGTTGCACGACATCAATCTCGATATAAATATTATCTTGAACTTGCCCGTTTAATTGATGACACAATAAAAGAGACACAATAGCAAAATAGTAATGTTTTAATTTCATGATGTAGTTGTTGATAATAAAATGACACATTCTTGAAGCAAAACGCTGCTTTAAAAGTAAAACAATTCGAGTGAAAATGTTAACTTAGTAAATAATGTATAGACCCAGCATGTAACATTAGATAATCATTCCATACTTATTTGACAATGCTCAAAGCCCACCACATAAGTACGGAAAATATCATTTTCCGTTATGCGACATTTAGAACAAAATACCAAAAGTGAAAAACTGGCTTTCAAAAGAAAATAACTCAGAATACAAAAGAGCTTTAAAGAATTCATTTCCTAAAGAATTGGGTGAGCAACTGAATGAAGTATTCAAAGTGATACCTTTTAATACGACCAAAATCAAAAACTTTTACAATCAAGAATACGATATCTCGGGAGTCGTTAGTGAAGATAGCTTTGATGTACTGTTAGATAGAGAGAAAGTTACAATTCCATATCGTGTATATTTCAGTCGACCAATCATAAAGAAAGAAACGAATCTAAATCAAGTCCAAAAAGATATAATCAATTCCATCTATACAAGGCACCATAATGGAAAAATTAGACAAGAGAGTTTAGAAAAGCTTAAAAACAATAATTCATATTGGACTACCCCTTTTCGTGTACAGCTATTGGGGGAATATGTTTATGAAATATATGAAACACTTTCTGAACAACTAAATGACCAAGTTCTTGACAATTGTAAGCGATTCTTTGAAGAGAATCCAAAAATTGCTCATATAACTAAAGACAGGGTAATAAGCTATTATGGAATCTACTATAAATGGAAACATCCAAAATTCAAGAATTATCTTGGGAAAGAAATATTTGATCGTATTAACCAAAAATTTATTGGTGTCGATCAAGAAGAGATTACGCAAATTGGCCTTGATTCAGAAAATAGATTTTTTATAAAGCCAAAAAAGAAAGAATTCTCAATGATCTTTCGATTGGCGAAAGGAATAGATTGGAATGGAAATTCTAAACTGCTGCGATCAACACCAATTAAGGAATGGAAGAAGTATAAATGGTATTTGCATATGCTATTTACTATATACAAGGAATATGGAATTGAACTTATTCCAACAAAGAAAACTGAATACAGTAACTTAGATAGAAAGACTACAAATCAAATACGCCAGAATAAAAAGCGACCTCATAACACCAAAGAGACGACGAATAATCATCCACTATCGGTCAACAATAACATCACTTTATGAAAATTAAATTCTTTGGTTTATTTCTTTTTATAACATTTACCTCATGTCAAGAAGTCACAATAGAGGAAAATGAAATAGGAATTTATTTCGAAAAATTTGGAGGAGGCGTTGATACTACAAAAGTTTATCAATCTGGTAGCTATAATGTGCCAAACTGGAATTATTTTATAACATATGAGAAAGGAAGTATTAAAGGAGAGTTTACCGACTTTGCAGAGGAGTTTGGAAGTATAGAGTATGAATATAAACTAATTGAAAGGGATGCAAATAAATACCATTATTTCATCGGAGGAGATCCAGCCTTAAGAGTTAATAAAAGTATTGAGCAAGAGGTCTATAAATTGGATTCAGCAACAGTCAATGATAATTCGGATATTCTAGAAGACATTTTGTACAAGAAGTGCAGATCCAAGCTCTTGAAAGAATATATCGATTTACAATATTTGGTAATAAATTAGTATACAAAACAAGAATGAATCTCGAAGAATATATACAAACAATCCAACTACATTTAATAGATACACATTCCAAGGTGCTCAATTGGTTTAGTGAGAAAGTTGAGATAAAGAATTATAAACCTACGGATGATGGATGGTCAATCTCCGAAATATTAGAACACATAGCTTTAACAAGTCACTTTCTATTAATTCTAATTGATAAAGGAGCTGACAAGTCAATCAGAAATATAAATGAGGAATCAATCGAGGAATTATTAAAAGACGAAAATTTCAATTTAGACAAAATTGAAAGAATTGGAATGCACAAATCATTTGATTGGATTAGACCTGAGCATATGGAGCCAACAGGTCAAAAAACTGATTTAGAAATTAGGAATCAATTAGTTTCTCAATTAAATAGATGTCTAAATCAGTTAGAAACACTTAGAAACGGAGAAGGGCTAAGATATAAGACGACAATGACAGTTGACGGACTTGGAAAAATTGACGTATATGAATACATCTACTTCTTAAGTAAACATGCAGAAAGGCATCTTCATCAGATGAAAGAAAATAAAATAGAATTCAAGGAAAGCCGAACAGCTATCACTACTAGATGATTAAGCCTTAACTTATGATAAATCCCTAAATTATATCATCTCAAAAGCGACTCAACCATGTTTATAAAACTAAGAATAATATACTATTCACTCTTTCTAAACAAAATTCCTTCAGAATATCATGACATTTTGTCTACATATAATGAGTACTATAACGACCTGTCCAAGCCGCTCCAGAAAAGATTTAGAGAAAGAGTCTATCTAAGCAGTAGGTTTGTAAAATTTTTACCCGTTGAATTCAAGAATGTTACCAGAGAAATGAGAGTTCTAATTACCAGTGCCCTTGTTCAAATCACTTTCGGATTAAAGAAATTCGTATTGAAGAGGTTTAAAAGAATATACGTCGTTCCGAACACTTATAGTTTTGCTCAATTCCCTGCTTTACTGGGACACGTTGATCATCAGAATGATGTAATTGCGATGTCTTGGCCCAGCGTTAAAGAAGGATTCATCATTCCTGATGATGCAATGAATGTCGCTTTACATGAATTAGCGCATGCACTTCAAGGTGAAGATGAAGAGCGATTTTCGTTCGGAAATATATTTAATGAGACTAGAATGCAAAATTGGACAATTGAAGCCACAAAAGAACTTGAGGCTATAAGAACAAATAGACACAAATTTCTTCGAGATTATGCAGGACATAATCTATTTGAATTATTTGCTGTAAGCATTGAAAGATTTTTCGAACAATCGGAGAAATTCAAAGAAGAAGTACCCAAGCTATATAAATTAATAAGTAACCTTTTAAATCAAGATCCAACTAATAAAGAAAACCCAATATTAAATCCATAAGACTGCAATGATGAAGAAAAGAACAGAAACAAGTATTGCGAGATTGACAAAGCAGAGAAGGTTGAATGTGCAGGAGCAAATCGCTGTAAAGAAAGATTCTGTTCTAAAAGAAGCTAAGTACTGGAGAGATAATGGAGTACCTGAACCTTTAATGAAAGTAATCACTGAATATGGAATTGAAATCGAAAAATCACTTATACTAGAATATGAGCAAGATTACCCAGGACTAAGTACTGACGAAGGAATGATTCTCACAGAAGAAGCGAAATTCTATGAATTTATTGCGGATTTAAATAGTGATAGGACTGAGTTGATTGAATTGTACTCATTCGTTGATGTCTCAGACAGATTTGAGATTGAGCAGCATAAGAAAGGGATCGGAAAAACTTATGGATTTATAGCGATGGAGGTTTTGAAAGAGCTAAACAAAGAATAAGAGAACGAAAATGTAGGAACTTAATAACGCTAGTGAAAATCGATATCATAATCAAAATGCTCCATTAAATTAATCTTCAGATGATCGAATTTGAAAAACTAAGTCATGTATTAAAGGAAAGTAGATATAAAATAAAAAATGGAGATTTTCCTTCAATAGAATTCCAAGATTCTAAGAGGTCTATATTGTTACTCATATCTATAT
>CAZIMH010000224.1:0-5256 GCA_964540155.1 uncultured Saprospiraceae bacterium | reverse complement strand
ATTTTATGCTGAGAATTTTCTTCATGTAGACCTAACAGAAGCGAGTACATCATCTGCACGATTAGATATATATAGTATGTCTGGAATATCTGCAGCTTCTATTTCTGAAGTGTTTGGTGAATCAAGACATAATCTAGATGGTATAGAATCTGGCCTTTATTTCGTTGTACTTTCTAACGGTAATAGAATCTTAAAATCTCAGAAAATCACCATAAGTAAATAATTGATTGCTAATTAACGAGCGATTAATGTGGCATTAGCCTAATTTTGCACTGCCCAAAGTCAATACCTGTTCTTTGGGCAGTGTTTTTTATATAATGAGATAATTTAGAATGAGCTTAAATTTTAATAATGACCAGGAGGCAGTAGATGGTCTGAAGAAAACATATACTAATCTTAAGTCCGAGATTGGAAAAATGATTGTCGGACAGGATGAAGTGGTCAAAACAGTCTTGATTTCCTTATTTGCTAACGGTCATAGTTTACTTGTAGGGGTGCCTGGATTGGCAAAAACGCTACTAGTAAGTACGATATCAGAAGTATTGGATCTTTCTTTTAAAAGAATTCAGTTCACGCCAGATTTAATGCCTTCAGATATTACAGGTGCAGAGATTTTGGACGAAAGTCGTTCATTCAAGTTTAATAAAGGACCCCTATTCGCTAATATCGTATTAGCGGATGAGATTAACAGGACACCGCCGAAAACGCAAGCGGCCCTCCTGGAGGCGATGCAAGAAAGAAGTGTGACGATTAGTGGAGTGAGACATCTCTTGCCAAAGCCCTTCTTTGTATTAGCTACACAAAATCCAATAGAACAAGAAGGTACTTATCCATTGCCAGAAGCTCAACTGGATAGATTTATGTTTAATATCCCGCTTGACTATCCATCATACCAAGAAGAAATCACAGTTGTAAAATCTACGACTACAGATAACCAAGTACAGCTTAATAGTATCGTTTCTGCAGAAGAGATTCTTGGCTACCAGAAACTGATTAGAAAAATCCCAATAGCGGATAATGTCTTAGAATATGCTGTATCATTAGCCAGTAAGACCAGACCTTCTACTGAAATGGCTACAGATGCTGTAAATAATTATATCGCTTGGGGTGCTGGGCCAAGAGCCTCTCAGTATTTGGTATTAGGGGCAAAAACGCATGCCGCAATACAAGGAAAATACTCTCCAGATATGGAAGATGTTCAGGCTATCGCTAACTATGTTTTAAGACACAGAATCGTCAGAAATTATAAAGCTGAAGCAGAAGGAATCACCGAAGAGAACATTATCGACGGTTTGCTCTAAGGTCTGCGATTAGAGACTAGGTTTCTTTTTCTATTATCATATCTAATATATGATTGTCTACAAGATGAGGTATCGTAACCTCTAATCTTGGGCTGCGCTGCATTTCTCTTTTGATAGCATCTAAGGCAGGTTGGTTCCTAGCCCAAGCTCGACGAGCTATTCCATTATTCACATCATAGAACAACATATTCTCTAATCGTCTTTCAGCATCAGCACTGCCATCCAGCAACATTCCGAAGCCCCCATTAATGACCTCTCCCCATCCGACACCTCCACCATTATGTATGGATACCCAAGTAGCCCCTCTGAAGCTATCGCCTATGACATTGTGGATGGCCATATCAGCCGTAAATTTACTTCCGTCATAAATGTTGCTTGTTTCTCTGTAAGGAGAGTCTGTACCACTCACATCGTGATGATCTCTTCCTAGCACAATCGGACTTGTAATCCCTCCATCTGCAATGGCTTTGTTAAAGGCTTGAGCAATTTTGATCCGTCCCTCAGCATCGGCATACAGGATTCTTGCCTGCGACCCCACCACCAGCTTATTTTCCTTTGCTTCTTTTATCCATTTGATATTATCGGTAAGTTGTTGTTGGATGTTATCTGGTGCAGTGGCTTTAATAGTTTCTAATATCTCAGCAGCTATAGTGTCACTTTTATCCAAATCAGAGGATTTTCCAGAGGTACATACCCATCTGAAGGGTCCAAAACCATAATCGAAGCACATGGGACCTAGAATATCTTGCACATAGGACGGATATCGGAAGTCGATGCCGTTGTCAGCCAGCACGTCTGCACCAGCACGCGAAGACTCTAATAAAAATGCATTTCCATAGTCAAAAAAGTAGGTGCCCTTGGTAGCATGCGCATTGATAGCCGCAGCCTGTCTTCTAAGGGAGGCTTTGACCTCAGAAGCAAACCCATCCGGATCTTCACTCATCATAGTATTAGCCTCCTCGTAGGATAACCCCACAGGATAATAACCACCCGCCCATGGGTTATGCAATGACGTTTGGTCTGAGCCTACATCTACTTTTATATCCTGATCTAGAAAGGCTTCCCATACATCTACGATATTACCGATAAAAGCCAGTGATACGACTTCTTCGTTTTGCTGAGCTTGTTTTACACGGTTTGTCAGATCAGATAGGCCTTCATATAGTTCATCCACCCATCCTTGTGTATGACGCTTTCTAGCAGCATGTGGATTGACTTCAGCACATACAGTGATGCATCCTGCAATGTTTCCAGCTTTCGGCTGTGCACCACTCATGCCGCCGAGACCTGCCGTAAGAAAAATTCTTCCTTTAGGGGATTGTTCCTTTCCCAATATCTTTCTGAAGGCATTCATGACTGTGATTGTGGTACCATGCACTATTCCTTGAGGGCCTATGTACATATATGACCCTGCTGTCATTTGCCCATATGAAGTAACACCCAGCGCATTATATCTCTCCCAGTCGTCTGGTTGGCTATAGTTAGGAATCATCATGCCGTTAGTGACAACGACTCTAGGTGCTTCACTATGCGAAGGAAACAGACCCATAGGATGTCCAGAATACATATGCAGCGTTTGATCATCAGTCATACGAGCCAAGTAAGACATGGTCAGTAGATACTGTGCCCAGTTCTGGAAAACGGCGCCATTACCACCATAGGTAATCAACTCATAAGGATGCTGCGCAACGGCAGGATCCAGATTATTTTGAATCATGAGCATTATGGATGCCGCTTGTTGACTCTGTGAAGGATATTCATTCAAGGGCCTAGCATACATTTCATATTCAGGCCTAAATCTGTGCATATAGATGCGGCCAAGCTTTTGGAGTTCTTCCATAAATTCTGGCGCTAAGGTCTCATGCCATTTAGCTGGAAAATATCTCAATGCATTCTGAACAGCAAGTATTTTTTCGTCTGGACGGAGAATGTCTTTTCGTTTAGGCGCTCGATTTGCGCCTTTAGGGAAGGGCTTAGGGGCGGGGAGTGTGGCTGGAATACCTTGTAAAATCTGATCTGCAAATGACATATGTAGTTCTTGAATTTCCTTGTTGATGACTAAAAGATATCTCCCCCTTCTCTTTGAAGAGAAGGGTTGGGGGTTGAGTTGAAATAGATATTCATACGAATTGCGAATATTAGTATACTTCAAATTCTGTCTCTAAGGTATAGGTTCGCTTTTGATACCTTTTGGAAAGAGAGATTAATTTCCTGCTCTTCACAAGTGATATGGCGCGATCTATATCCTTCTTGAATAATCGGTCATCTGTGACATGCTTTATTTGCTTTCTTATCTCTTTATGTATGGCCTCCAGTGTTTTACTTGATTTATGAGGTCTCCTGAAGTCCATAGCCTGTGCGGCACAGATTAATTCGATAGCAAGTATTTTCTCTAAATTCTGACAGACTTTTAGCGCTTTTCTACTACCTATAGAACCCATGCTGACATGGTCTTCTTGTCCTAAAGAGGATGGGATACTATCTGCACTGGCAGGGAAACATAATCCTTTATTTTCGCTAACAAGCGCTGCCGTGGTGTACTGAAGAATCATGAATCCAGAATTCAGACCTGCTTCAGCTACCAATAATTTTGGGGTCAATCCGTGATTTCCTTCCAGAGAAAGATAGGTTCTCCTGTCAGAAATATTGCCTAGTTCTGATGCCGCTATACAGGCATAATCTATAGGAATAGCAATAGGTTGTCCATGAAAGTGCCCACCACTTATTGTATTGTTTCTGGAGAATATTATCGGATTATCTGTAACAGCATTAATTTCTATTTCTATACAAGTTTTTAGGTGCGCCCACGCTGTTCTAGAAGCACCATGTACTTGTGGCATGCATCTGAGAGAGTAAGGGTCTTGTACTTTATCGCAGTTCTTATGTGATTCTAATATGTCAGAGTCTTCCAGAAATGAAGAAATTCTTTCAGCAACATGACGATTGCCTTTGTATGGCCTCAGTTGGTGAAATTTTTTATTGAATGGAGCTGCAGATCCCTCCAAGCCCTCTATCATCATAGCGCCGATAAGGTCCGCATGAGCTAGACAATTGTACAAGGTATCTAATACATAGATGGCATGAGCTGCAATAAATTGTGTCCCATTAATTAAAGCCAAACCTGATTTGGGCGCAAGCTTGATAGGTTTTTTCTTAAGTTTTTTAAGTAAAGTCGAGGTATTATATTTCTTACCTCTGTATATGACTTCCCCTTCTCCCATGAGTGGCAAGAACAGATGCGATAAGGGCGCTAGGTCACCTGAGGCACCTAATGATCCTTGACAAGGAACCACAGGGATAATATCATTTTTAATATGCCAAGAGATTCTGTTAATGATTGTCATACTTATTCCTGAAAAGCCTTGACATAGGGCATGCATTTTAAGGATAAGCATCAGCTTAGCTATTTTATCAGGGATAGGTTCTCCTACGCCTACAGCATGACTGATTAAGATGTTTTCTTGGAGTGTGGTCGTATTCTCAGAAGAAATAACGGTATTGCATAGAGGTCCAAAGCCCGTGTTGATACCATATACTGCTTTTGTTCCCTTTGCAATGTCCAACACAATCTTGTGGGAATCGTTGATTTTCTTTTTTGCCTTAGTAGAGATAGTTGTTTTCGCCTTCCCAGACAGTATGTCTAGTGCAATTCCTGCAGTCAAATGGTCTTCTCCATATTTAAATGACATATCGATTTTGTTTTGTGTAAAAATACAATTGTGTCCAATGAAAGTTGACGACACTCAAAATACAAATCGACACACAGATTCTCTATTGTTCCAAATACAACTTAATACGTAAGAATCAATAAATGCAAAAAAAAGGCGCTAACCTAGTTAGCGCCTTTTTATTTCTTATAATCTTAAAACTACTTTTTACGTGGTCTACCTGCTGTTTTTCTCTTAGCAGTAGTTTTTCTTGCTGTTGTTTTTTTCTTAGCAGGAGTTCTTTTAGC
>CAZIMH010000223.1:0-5259 GCA_964540155.1 uncultured Saprospiraceae bacterium | reverse complement strand
CATGAACAACATACAAGCCGCTCAGGCTTTGAATATTCATGGCATTCATTTCACTTCGCCAGCAGAGTTAGCGAAGGATCTTACTAGGTTATCTGTATTCTAAAATATAAGCTTAATTCTGATTGTCGTATCTTGGCATTATGCGACTCACTTTCATAGTTATTATTGTATTAATTAATCTGGGTATGATGCATATCAGCTACGACAATGAGCATAAATCTCCCGCGCAGAATGTGCTTGGGACTGAATTGGAATCTTGTTGTTTAGAACCGCTCACTGGTTGGTATAGAGATGGATATTGTGATACAGAGCACCGAGATTATGGTGTCCATGTGGTCTGTGCCATTGTCACTGATGAGTTCCTTAATTTTTCAGCAAATTGTGGCAATGACCTCAAAACCGCCAGAGGGACTTTTCCTGGATTAAAGGCAGGGGATAAGTGGTGTCTTTGTGTATCCAGATGGAAGGAAGCGATGGAGAAGGGACTTGCCCCGCCTGTTGTTCTTGAGAGTACACATGAGAAGACGCTTGAGACGGTTACCTTAGAACAGCTGAAAGCATATAGCGTCTCTAAGTAACATGTCCTTTAAGTGAAAATAACTACTCTTTAAATCGTTTTAAGTCCGTCCACTTAAATGACCACTCAGGCAGTATCAATTCTCTTGTAGAATCTACCTCGTACCAAGGACTTAGCTTGCGATTATCATTGTTCTTAAGTATGTGTAACTCTTGAGCGGGCATAAAACTCTGGGCCACCATCATGACTTTTTTGCCTGTCTCTGAATGCTCAGCCAAGTCTACAACGATTACCGCATGACCGGGGTGGCCGCCTTGGATAAATATATCTCCTATTTGAATATCGTCTGAGGATACCTTGCTCAGTTCTTTACTCAGTGAGGAGGTGCCTGCATACATAAATATCTGTTCCATGTAGTCCCAGAAGTCTTTGTAATTGTTTGACGGTGAAGCGTAATCGTACCAAGATGTTTTGTTGCCGTCTACCTTGATTCTTTGTCCAGCTATCCACTTCGAGTAATCCACTCTCATCCCGTTTGTGAAATTGAAATGGATTTCATCATATCTACCTTGCAGCCACAGGTATTCTGCTTGTAGTCTCATGATGGCATCAGCGCATTGATGAAGGTCTTTGTCCCCTATAGCGATATCGATGACCGCAGCATGAACGGGATTGGATTTGGTCTCGCCATTGTGATATTTCACTTGACTGCCAGGTACTTTTAGAGGTAATTTTCTAAGATAATTAGCAAAGGTTTCTTCGCCTACAGTACCTCTCTCATAACCCTTAGGTACCTTAAATCTGGTGTCTACGGTGCTTCCTCGGAATTCTACCATAGGGTCAGCAATTGCCTCTTCATAGGGTGTGGGTGCGGCGTCTTGCTGTACTTCTTTAGTATTAGAATTATCTTTGTTTGAGCATTGACAGCCGATTAGAATCAATAGGCTCATCCAAAAGAATCTGCTCATGCTTTCTCTTCTATAAGCTTGCATATCTCCACCACAGTCTTTACGGCAGATTCCATTTCTTGGACAGTAGTCCACTCTAATTTAGAGTGTATGCCGTGTTGTCCTGAGAATAAATTAGGACACGGCATGCCGTTATGCGAAAGCACGGCGCCATCAGTGCCCCCACGAATAGCACTTAACTTGTAAGGTATACCAAGATTTTCCATGGCTGTTTTGGCATGGTCTACGATGTGCATGTGTTCCTTGACCACATCCTTCATATTTCTATACTGCAACTTTGAAGTCGCTTTGTACGAGGAATTAGGATATTGGTCTAGAACGCTTTTTGCTATAGCCTCTACTTCAGCTTCATGCTTTGCCAGATTTTCAGTAACAAAGTCTCTTATAATAAATGAGATTCTAGCATTCTGTAAGTCCCCTTTGATATTAGTGGGATGCACAAATCCTTCCATCCCAGAAGTGGTTTCTGGACTCAGTCTGTCAGAAGGTAATTGACTCACAATCTCCGAGGCAATCTTTAAGGCATTTTCCATTTTTCCTTTGGCATACCCTGGATGAGCACTATTACCGATTATGTCTATGTGAAATCCATTGGCAGAAAAATTCTCATATTCAAAACTGCCAATATCCCCACTGTCTAAGGTATATCCGAAATCAGCTTTCAGCTTATCCTTGTCCATATGTGCGACGCCTTTACCTATCTCCTCATCTACTGTAAAGAATAGCATGACTTTGCCATGCTTTATGTCAGGATTGTTAACCAACTGGTAGGCCGCATCCATGATACTTGCTACGCCTGATTTGTCATCCGCACCCAATAAGGTAGTCCCACTGGCTGTAATTATATCATGTCCAATTTTTTCTTTTAGCTCAGGAAATTTTTCGTCAGAAATTACTTGTGCCGGATCATCGGGGAGTGTGATAGTGCCGCCTTGGTAATTTTCGTGTACGATAGGCTTGACGCCTGTCCCACTGCAGTCTGGCGCCGTATCCACATGGCTGCAAAAAAACACCGAGGGCACATTGGGTTTAGAAGTGTTTCCCTCTATTGTCGCATATACATATCCTTCCTTACTCAGTTCATGTTCTATACCCATCGCATCCAATTCTTTACTCAATTCTTTAGACAGATTGAGTTGCTTTGCAGTGCTGGGAATGGTGTCTGAAAAGGGATCAGCTTGTGTATCTATCTGCACGTACTTCAGAAATCTATCCTTGACAGTATGCTTCATGGTTCAGGTTTAATTATTAATAATACTAAGATAGGATATCAGAACAGTATTCCACAGACGAATGGAATTTTATAGTTCATTAATCATTCTCATGTAATGGGGTTTCATCGTATCCAGTCGTATGTTATTCAGAAACGAGGAATAAGCGAGATAGGTGAGTAGAAATCTTATATCCTTAATCCAAGGGGGAAGATACTTAGGGGGTTGGAGTAGACCTAGTTTCTGGAACTGGACCATCTCTGCCATATCAGTGATATCTAATTTTCCTACAAATAAAAGCGGCAGTATCTCAGCTCGGCCATCACTGACGACTGTTCTAAAAAAACTGTGCACATTAATAAGGCCATCCAGATACACTATATCCTTAGTAAATGGCGCTCCGCCACTAATGACGCCACCTCTGAAGACCCTTCTCGTGTTCTCGAAGGCTATATCCAGGTCTCCAGTATGCTCATGATAGAATCTGAATACTTCTATAAAGTCAGCGCCATCTATCGCCATTTGGATGGCGAGTATCCTATCTGATAATCTTCTAAGTCTATCCAGATCTAGGTGACCTGTAATGTACTCTGCAAAAACCGCCAACCCTTCTTGGGTTTTAGTGGTTCCAGGATGAGCAGCTGATAATATTTTGAGTTCCTGTTGGGCATAACCATTTATAGAAGTCGCTACATGGATATAGGCCTCATGATGTATGAGCTGATCTATATCCATGTCAGAGAACATCGCATCTTCTCTGATTCTTATTCGCCTTCGTCCCGCAATTGCTTTGGAAGAAACTTCTTCATCTATAATAACTTCTGGGGCATCTTCTCCAAACATCTTGTCTACTGCTTCCTTCATTCTCCGCTGTACCTCTTTGGCATCCAAATTGTCAGCACTATGAGATTCTAGTCCTAGCTTGTCTATATTAAGATACATGTTCTCAAAGTGCCTGGCCAGATCCAAGGAGGTGTTTTGCTCATCAGGTAGCATGTCTTTTGGAGAACCATATAGTAAGCTGGAGTAGTTATAGAATTTAGGTGTACCAAGATGGCTGAGCATCAATGCACTGTTTTCTAGTATATCTGTTTTGTCATTTGCCCAGTTCTTGAATGGAGAGGAGTCAGGAATTTTCTTTCTGATTTTCTTCGTCAATTTTAAAGCCTTCTTCATGTCAAGCTGAGGGTATTCAGGTTTAGGAAGTTCCTGCATCTTAGTTTCGAAGAACCGTTCTTTGACTGATCTGTCCCAGTTGATATTTCTTAGTATCCTTATATGCTTTGAGGCCTTGTAAAGAATGTTACTTAATTCTATTACGTGCTCCTTTTCTTTGTTTTTCAGAATTTTTACTTTGCTTGGGAGATAAATTTAGAATCTTAATGATGGATTACACAAAATTCATAAGAGAAATAAGCCTAATTCGTCGAGAACAGCGTCCTGTTTGTAGATGAATCAAATGAATAATTAAGGATTTGGTAACACTTTGAAAGTAATGTCGTCTTGTAATTGTAACATCGATGTATCCAGTTATTAGTTATTTACAAAACACAAAAATTTAATTGTCATGAAAATATCTGCATTTCTTTATACAACTATAATCCTATTATTAGGCCTACAGCCAGTACTGCAAGGGCAAAACAGAATTCATAAGCACTTCGATTATTTGTTAGATGATAAAGAGTCTACACATCTTACAATCTCTGGCAAAATGTTCGAGATGATCAACAAAATGGACATAGATGAAGGAGACGATGAAGAATTAGGAGAAGTTGCAACCTTTATAAAGTCCATAAAATCTATAGAGTTAGTAGCTTCAGAGTCTATGGCCGATGCCACCAGTCATTTCCGTAAAGGACAGAAAATATTAGATTCTGACATGGAGGAATTGATGCGAGTCACTGCCAAGGATGGGAACTTCTGCCTCTATATAGACGAATATGATGGACGTGTATCAGAAGTTGTCGGTATCGGATCAGGAGACACAGAATTTGTGGTATTCTCTATACTTGGCGATATGGCGCTCCAGGATATAGGTAAGATAGCCAACCAAGTAAATATGGGCCACTTAGAAAAGACCAATCTTGAGGATGTAAATATTTCTGAGGTCAAATTATACCCTAACCCAATCAGCTCTAGGTCGCAGCTAACCGTTAGCTTACCTGATAATCTAGTAGATGGGATAGGGAGTATTTATGATTCCAATGGGTCATTGATTACAACGGTCAAATTAGGATCTACAGAAAACACTGTAAAAGTGTCTGACCTTACAGCAGGAAAATACGTGTTCGTTATAGAAAGCAATGGCGTCAGTATCCGTAAGCGATTTATTGTCATAGAATAAGAGAAAATACTTTTAGAAAGAAAATCCCATCTGGTGTAAATCAGGTGGGATTTTTTTATTGTATGCGCATCAACAAGGGTTCTAAAATACAGCGGATGCGCCTGGCAATCTCTTTAATTTCGGATTCTATATAATGTGGAAGCATAGTATGGCAAGTGGCCTATGGGCAAAAAAAAATGGTCGCTCCCCAGCGACCATCTGCAAATTATAATCCCATGA
>CAZIMH010000222.1:0-5299 GCA_964540155.1 uncultured Saprospiraceae bacterium | reverse complement strand
ACAGAAATATACTCTTGATAGATACTACCTGCTTTCTGACTGGAGTGAGGAAAATTAAAAATAGCAGGGACTCTTACCCCGCCTTCATAGCCGAAGGCCTTATACCATCTAAAGGGCAAAGAGGCCACCTGGGCCCACGCCGCATCCAACTGGATATAGGAATTAATTCTACCTTGATTATCAGGTGAATTATTGAAGGTTGCATCCACCCACTCCCCGGTGTCTGCATAAGTCATAATCGTATTGCCCTCCGCACCATTATCTGACATAAATATGATTACCGTATTGTCCAATACGCCTTTCTCTTTCAGATCAGCCAATAATCGACCCACTTCCATATCCATGACTTCTATCATGGCTGCATATATTTCCATATTGCGAGCGGCCTGCCTCTGCGCTGGTTTGCTGAGTTCAGCCCAAGGTTGGACATTGGGTGACAGTGGAGGGACTGTTGCAGCCTGTGGAATAACGCCAAGTTCTTTGGCCTTAGATAATCTGCGCTGAGCTAGCACTTCATATCCTTCATCATATACACCGCTATATAAATCCAAATACTGATCAGGAACCTGTAGAGGCCAGTGCGGTGCAGTAAAAGACAACATATGAAAGAACGGTTTATCTTGTATACTGCTATCTATATAAGAGATTGTCTTATCCACATAATAAGTCGATGAATAAAAATCCATAGGCAAATCACCTACAAACGTGCTATCCTCAGTATAGAGTGACTCAGGTATAAATGACAATAAGGGTTGCTTATCATAAAAATGTCCACCTCCACCTTGCATGAGACAAAAGGATTTATCAAACCCTCTGTTAATAGGCCATTGTTCCTTTTCAGTGGGCGGCAGAGATAGATGCCACTTGCCTGTAATGGACGTCTGGTAACCTTTATCTTGTAGTAACTTAGGAAAGGAAACAATATCAAAATTCAGGTGCCCTTCATAACCCCTCTTACCCTTCTGATTATCAGCCCAGTCTCCAGCCATTGTACCCAAACCACTCAAATGTGCGGAGGCACCAGAAAGCAGCATGGCCCTGGTAGGAGAGCAGGTAGGTGCAGTACAGAACGACGTATTACGTATACCTCTTGCAGCTAGGCTATCAATATGCGGCGTTCTGATTTCACTTCCATAACATCCCAAGTCTGTATATCCTAAGTCATCAGCGATGATCAATAAAACATTTGGTGTCTGTTCATTACTTTCTTCCTGAGACTCACATCCCAATAGAAATAACCAACTTGCCAATAAAATAAATGTACTGAAGCGGGAAGGCGTAGTCGTAAATATATGCATCACAAACGTCAATAGAAAAAGGGTATATTAGCAATATACCCTTTTTACTAATCAGAATAAAAAAAACTACTTACATTCATAACAACAATATGTAAGTTTGGTTTTATCAGACTTATAAAAAATTCTATTTGGTCTAAAATGTTATGTCTACATGAACAAATCAATGACCGTGATTATGCGTCGTGCAACGTTGGCTGACCTCAATGAGCTTTTACACATAGCTAAGTCCACCTTTGTAGCCACCTACCAAAAAGATAATAAGGCCGACAATTTCAATAGCTATCTAGCAGAAGCATTTACCATAGATAAAATCAAATCAGAACTTCTCAATCCTGATTCGGAATTCTATTTTGCAGAATGGGAAGGCACTGCCGTTGGCTATCTGAAAGTCAACAAAGGAGAAGGTCAGACTGAGAATATTGGTGATAAGGCCTTGGAGATAGAAAGAATCTATGTCATATCCAGATATCAGGGGGCCGGGATTGGATATCAATTGGTCAAAGAAGCCCTGCGTATTGCGGCAGATTACAACTTGTCTCTGTTATGGTTAGGGGTCTGGGAGAAAAATAAAAAAGCAATCCGTTTCTATGAGAGAGTGGGATTCAAAGCTTTTGACACCCATCACTTCAAAGTAGGCGACGATTTACAAACAGACATCCTCATGAAAATAGAATTAGGATAGAATACCCCCTAAAATAAGTTTAAGCTTAATTTCTCAAATCCATTACTCCAGAATGAACATAATGAATAAAGGTTTGTTCTTTAATAGGTGACAATCAAATAACTACTGTTAGCTTTAGACGTATAGTCGCTCTTTTATGCTAAGACTAGATTCCTTCACTAATTTCTTTACCAATATAGGAGTACTTTAACAACTGCACCCTAGCATTGGGATTAACTAATATTTTAACAAATTAAAATTTTAAATAATTATGAGACCATTTAAAGCGCACAGCGTGGAGTCAGCTCCACAAGAATCTAAGCCAATGTTAGAAGCATCACAACAAGCATTTGGCATGTTACCTAATCTACATGCAGTGATGGCAGAGTCTCCTGCTCTATTAGAAGCTTATAAGACTATGCATGAAACATTTGCTACTAAGACAGCATTCAATGCTGAAGAGCAAACTGTTGTATGGCAGTCTATCAATGTAGAGAATGAATGTCATTACTGCGTGCCAGCGCACACTGCTATTGCAAATGGCATGAAAATAGACGCAGCGATTACAGATGCACTCAGAAACAATACAGCTTTACCTAATGCAAAGCTAGAGGCATTAAGAGAAACTACATTGGCTATTATTAGAAACCAAGGAAATGTCTCTCAGGAGCAGCTAAACAAATTCTATGAGGCAGGATATTCTAATCAGAGTTACCTTGATATTCTTGTAGGATACTCTCAGAAAATAATGAGCAACTATACTAACCATATAGCAAAGACAGAAGTGGATGCACCTTTCCAGCCATTTGCTTGGAATAAACAAGCGACACCAGCTCAGTAATTAGTAAAATAAATTTTTCTATATTTAATTAGTAAAGCCCCTCTTTGGGGCTTTTTCTTTTGAAGCAATTGTATATCGATAATTTACTGGAACAAAATAAGGATCTACTATGACGATTCCCAAAGTGATAGAACTGAGACACAACCTACATGCACATCCAGAGCTTTCCAATTATGAATCGAATACGGCCAAAATAATAACGGCGTTTATTTCTCAATATAAGCCTGACAAAATTATACAAAGACTAGGAGGACATGGCATTGCAGCTGTCTATGATATGCCCGATGAAGGGCCCACAATTATGATACGCTGCGAATTAGATGCCTTACCAATAGAAGAAATTAATGAAGACCTAACGTATAAGTCTATTTCAAAAGGTGTCTCTCACAAATGTGGCCATGATGGACATATGGCTATTGTCTCGGGACTAAGCGAATGGTTAGACACAAAACCAATTAGTAGTGGTAAGGTCATCCTTCTCTTTCAACCTGCTGAAGAAAATGGACAGGGTGCTGAGAGAGTCATCAATGATACTAGATTCAAAAGTTTAGAGTCTGACTACATTTTTGCGCTGCACAACATACCCTCAGAACCGATGCACAGCATAATATTGATGGATAAAGGGTTTTCCGCTGAAGTTATCAGCGTCATCATAAAGATTACTGGCGTAACCTCCCATGCCGCAGAACCACACAAAGGGACCAATCCTGCCCGCTGCCTCTCTCAGATTATAACCTCACTAGAGGAACTAAATGTCACTGACCCCAATGATGACAAGTTCTCCATACTAACACCAGTCCATATTAATATGGGCGAAGCCAATTACGGCATCTCTCCAGGTAGTGGTGAATTACACTACACCCTAAGGACTTGGGACGAGATACATATGACCAAACTAAAAGAAGACTTAAAAAATATCGTCCAACAAATATGTGAACAGCAGGAGACAAGCTATACACTTAAGTGGTTAGAGCATTTTCCAGCCAGTAGTAATAATAGCGCATGCAATGGCTACATCAGACAAGCGGCTATGGAAAATAAATTTGACCTAATAGACCGACCATACCCTTTTAAATTTGGAGAAGATTTTGGATGGTATACCTCAGAATATAAGACTGCTATGTTTGGTTTGGGTGCTGGATTAGATACCCCTCCGCTGCATAATGCGGCTTATGACTTTCCGGATGAGATTATACCCACTGGTATCGCAATGTTTAAGACAGTCATCAGATCCATTCTTAATGATGGTTCTAATTGATTAATCTTTGTATATTGAATCCAAACTATACAGGCTAATTATGTACTACTCTCCATTACGTATTTTTCTCATACTGATATGCTTATCCTTCTTCGCTTGCTCCAGCCCTCAGAAAAGTTTTGACAAAGGCAATTATGAGCAAGCCTTCTCTTCCGCACTAAAGAATCTTAACAAAGGTAAGAGTGACAGAAAGGACAGAAACATACTTAATGATGCTTTTGAAAGACTATATGATGAAAAGCTCACTGAAGCACAGTCTTTCCTGAGAAGTGACGTTCTAGAAGACTGGGAAGAAGCGCATGAGCTATACGGAGAAATCATAGAATTATACGATGATGGAAGTAAATATCTTTCGGCAGATTTTGATACAGGGATGGAAGAGGTATACAATAGTCAGAATCAGCTCAGGACAGATCTTGCGACAAGCTTTCATAATTTGGCACAAGAGAGTATGTTGGCCTTCGATGAAACGCGTAATAAGTTGGCGGCCCAGGAAGCGCATTACTTGTATGAGCGCACACAGTTTTATGATCCAAACTTTCCAGACATAGATGAAGCGATGGATAGGGCACTACTGGAAGGAACTGTCCTTATTCTTATAGATGCTGATGCACCCTTCGAGTCATCATACGAATGGGAAATAGACAGAGAATTCGATGATATAGAAAGGGCAGGTTCTCAGTATGTGGATATAAGATACAATCGACTTGTCCAAGACCCAGATTGTGTATTGGAGATTGACTTCGGCAGACTAGATGTAGACTCTCGCGAGTCCAGTAGGACAGAAAGATTCACAGAAGAGATAGAAGATGGATTTGAAACGAGTGTAGATACCAGTGGCCAAGAGATTAGAGTTCAGCAATACAGAACGATCGAAGGTTCTGTCACCACCATCACTGAAGAAATAAGATACGAATGGGATATGTCGGTCAGGCCGAGTGGCATAAGAGAATACTGTAATTTTAGACAGCGCATCTTTTCTGCTGACGAACGGGTTCAGATAGAACGATACGAACTATCAGGTGACAGGGATGCGATACCATCTCGCTTCAGAGACAGTGACACCAGGATAGACGAAGATGATATCGTAGATGATTTAATCGAGGATCTCTATGATCAGTTCAGGCGGTATTATTTTTAGAATGGAGGTGAACGTAAAACCCACACACATGCGCTGCCCACCTCTCAGGACTGCCTAGTTGTCCAAAGTGCCCAAGTCCTTTCATAATCGTCAACGTGGC
>CAZIMH010000221.1:0-5324 GCA_964540155.1 uncultured Saprospiraceae bacterium | reverse complement strand
ATTCATACTTGGTGTAGAGTATATTCTACAGAATCCTTACACTTGGTTTAGCCTGCTGAGTGGAATTGGGGTCTTCTTATTTTGCTTACTTTATAATTGGCGAACGCCATATAAGAATGCGCTCATTACACTTTTGTATGCGAGTCTTGTGATTATTGAATTTGTCATTTTTGGTTTTCCTGACAGTCCAGTACAAATAAGTTCAAGAACCATCTCTAAGGGGATTATGCTCGATTTAGGAGTAGGCATATTGCCTTATATTTATTTTGGTCTTAGAGCAGGTGGAATAGTTTGTTTTCTTCCTGTATGGTGGTATTCTAGAATGTTGGATTAAATAGAAAGCGCTTCCTTACCTTGGTGAATCGAACCGCAGAGCAGATAGTATTCTGTTATAAGCCCAAAAAGTCGTACAACTCTTTGAGATAAGTAAGAAATAATTCATGACCGGTACTATCATTATTTTTTAATGCTTCCTCATATACCATAGCATAATTATAAGCAGAGGTCATTCCCATCAATGAGAACTTATGCTTTGTCTTATGAACTATCGATGCAGCTTCAGATAAGTCGTTATTGCTTATAGCAGTGACTAATTGCAATCGCTCTTCAGGTAACTCGACTTGTAAGACTTTCTTAAACTTTTCCAGACATGAGGTGTCACCCTTACAGATCATATCCAAGTGTGACCAACTAGCTTCATCCTTCATATCGCTTTTCTAAGATTAAATGTAAAGGTAGTATAGACATTGACTTCACTTTCCAGTTTGATTTCTGATTGATGTGCTTCTAGAATTTTCTTGACTATAGCTAGACCGACGCCACTAGAAGATTTGTCCTTCTCTGAGGTTTCAAATAGTTTGAATACTTTTTCTTGCTGTCGTTTACTAATACCCTTACCGTTATCGTATACAGATACACGTACATGATTGTGATCTAAGTCTTCGTAGTAGACTTTTATGATGCCTTGTTCCTTATTGTTGAATTTGATGGCATTGTCTATGAGATTTTGAAAGACTTGAAAGAGCTTCACTTTGACACCATATACGGTTGGGAAGTTGTCAGCTATTTCGATTTTTAAATGCTCATTTGGGGTGTACTGTTGGTGCAAATCTTTCAATATGCTATTCAGGTCCACATTTTCAAACTCCATCGCATCCTTATCGGACTTACTGAAATGAAGGATTTCATGTATCATATTATCCATGCGTTCCAGTGTGGAAAATATCAGGGAAAAGTATTCTTTGGTTTTAGGGTTCTTTTCATCACCGACGCTTTCTTGTATCCAGGTGTTCAGGGTGTATAGATTTCTGAGCGGGGACTTCAGGTCGTGAGATATGACATGAGCGAACTCTTCTAATTCTTGATTTTGGTTTTTTAATTTTGTGAGTAGGGATGCTTGGGCAGACTCCAGTTTTCTAATGTCTGTTACGTCCCTTAATAAAGCCTGAACGGCAACGACTTTTCCATCAGCATCTTTGATCGAAGAGGCATTAAGCACTATTGTTTTTTTATTGCCTGATGGTGTTTTGATATTTAATTCGAAATCTGATAGAGATTCTTTTTTCAGCAATTCTGAGATGCCTTGGTTAAGATGTGATTTGTCTTCGTTAGCTATCAAGGAATTAAGATTAAAACTGCCTGAAGGTTTTAATTCAAGCATATCCTTGGCGCTATCATTCATTTTGAGAATGAATCCATCCAGATTAGAAATGACATACCCTTCTACAAGGCTTTGGAATAAGTCTTGGAGTTCTTTTTCTTTGGAGGTAAAGTTTTGCTGAAGAATAAGATTTTTTGCATTTAATTCTCGATTGAGTTCAAACAACTCTGAGGCTTTCTCCTCTAGAATCTTTTCAGCGGCCTGCCGTGCAGCCTTTTCTCTTTTTAATGCACGTTCATATATACCTATATCATCCTGCATGCAGTTAGCCTGCTATTTTTGTAATAATAAATTTGACCTCAGTACCATCCTCCTTAATAAGCTCTTTGACGACATCAGCTTTTGTATTGTAATAGACCAAGCTGCTATTCATCAGACCTTGCCCGAAACTGTGTAGTGCTCTACTTGAAGTGTATATAGTGACAAGTTTGTCTGCTGTCTTTTCCACTACTCTAAAGGTAGGTAACTCAGCATCGGGATATATTTTTCTTACCTCCACATGTATGTGATTTTCTATAGAGGCCAGAAATTCTATCGGATCATTATACATGTCCAACATAGAACCATAGCTCTTTTCTAATACACTAAAAAAATGCTCTCCATAGACAAGTAGTAACTGATCAGCATCAATCTCTGTATAGCGACTTAGATTGGTAACCAGACTGAGCATCTCAGAAAAATCGTAAGTGCCGACTGAAGTGTAAACACCATTGGAAGGCAGGTCTGAATTTTCTATAATTTTATCCACCATAGCCAAACCAAACTTTTCTTCTACCAGCTCTAAGAATTCTGTAAATACAATGCCTTTCATACCTTAATTTATTTAATAATCTGATTAACCATCCAATAATCCATTACTTTTTTTATTGTTAGCTCATAATCTTCATACTTCAATGGTTTAAGAATATAACCAGCTATTCCCAGCGCATAACACTTCTTCAGATCTTGTGTATTCTCTGATGTAGTCAAAATAACTATTGGTATATGTCTCAGCGTCTCACTGTGATGCATGTAGGTGAGAAATTCTATTCCATTCATTTCAGGCATGTTGAGGTCAAGAAGAATTAAAGAAGGGTGGTGGCCACCATTAAGGTAGTCCAGTCCGTCTTGTCCATTACCTTTTGTCACGACTGAAATATCATAGCCTAGATGACCCAGGACTCTTTCAAACTTCATTTTCTCTATAAGGTCATCTTCTATCAGAAGTAATTCGAATTTCATTCAAGTGTTTTTAGAATATATTATAAAGGTAAGCCTTAGGGGGTTGTGCAGTGGCTATCCTAGTTCTTTAGGCATTTGTTGTCGGTCAATGGAGGATAAGTATCGATGAATGGTATTGAAGTAGGGATATTCCTATGACTGTATAGCAAGAAGTATGAAAGCTTTACGATATATAGAGGCTGTAAGAGTTCTAACCTCAGTGGCTTATTTGAGTGGACTTGTAAAAATGACCTTTCACCGATCCTAGACTACCACTGACCGAAGATTCTCATCCACACTTTGCTTTCGCTACATCTTTGAATCATCAATAAACAAAATAAGAGAATGAGACAAACAATTTTTACAACAATACTCGAACCAGCTATCAAACCACCACAGTTCTTTATGGGATTTAGCCTAATGATTTTCTGTGTGATGTTCTTTAATGCCAAGCAAGCCAACTCTCAAAGTGTAGAGATATGTGATAACCGAATAGATGATGATGGAGATGGATTAATAGATTGTATGGATCCTGATTGCCAAGGATCAGAAACCTGCTGGGATTGTATCACTGAATTCTATCAGGTACATAGTAACGATAATCTTGTAGCCTTAGATCCTACGACAGGAACCTATACTAATCTAGGGAATATCACAGGCGCGGATCAGATTAATGGTGCACAGTTCAATCATATAGACGGACATGTATATGCGCCAATAATTAAAGATGGCCAACACAAGTTGGGTATGCTGCTAGAAACAGGGGAAGTCAGAGAAACTGGATTAGATCTTCCTGGTTCTGCTATTTTCTATGTTGGGGCTATAGATGCAGATGGGACGATGTACGTCAGTAATGCAGGTGGTATTTATTCTATTGAATTGAATGCAGATAGTCTAGAAGCGATTACTACTGGTATTTCTAATCCGGGGGTGGCCGATTTTGCTTTAGATCTGACTCGAGGATTATTTTATGGGATTACAGGTGGTGCGGAGCTCAAGGTATTTAATCCCATTGCTATGGAAATCAATACTTATAACCTCGCAGGTTCTATCAATAATGATTCTGGAGGTTATGGTGCCGCCTGGTCTTCTAATGATGGCTCTTTCTTTGCGTACAATAATAGCTCTGGAAAAATTTATTCTGTAGATGTAGAGACGTTGACCGCGACGCAGGTGCTGAATGGTACAGGCAACTTATCTATCAATGACGGATTCAATTGTGTATTGGCACCACCACCATTTGAATCTAAGTGCAATAATGGAATAGACGATGATGGAGATGGAGTCATAGATTGCGAAGATGGAGACTGCTTTACAAGTAATGAATGCACTATAGAAATTTGTGATAATGGTATAGATGATGATGGAGATGGATGGATAGACTGTAGTGATACAGAATGCTTCAATCTTACTTTCTGCGTAGAAATTTGCGACAATGGTATAGATGATAACGGGGATGGATTAATAGATGGTGAGGACCCTCAGTGTAGTGCACCGTCTGGCGTTACTGGGGGATTGGAGTCTAATGGTTCGTTAGCCGATCAGATTTCCAAAAGGAATATTAAAATGACATTGGAAAAGGATCAGGCTATCATGATGAAGGAAGAAGGTATTATTCCTTTTAT
Organism: uncultured Saprospiraceae bacterium; assembly: GCA_964540155.1. Lineage (GTDB taxonomy): Bacteria > Bacteroidota > Bacteroidia > Chitinophagales > Saprospiraceae > RFSX01. Next base: position 839 of record CAZIMH010000221.1, on the reverse strand, counting down.
CCCAAGACAAGTACGCAATGAATTTGACATATCAAATTTTATACCGCAGGATTTCCACGATGCTTTTGTAGCAGAAAGTTCTCCTGAAGATCTACTGGACATCACCAATGCTGAAGACGTCGTAGCAGCGGATTATTATATTAATGACCAGCGTGTGGCGACTATCCTTGCCATAGAATCTGAGGAAGTATATGAGCATACAAAATATATCTGTGATAGGCTTTCTGGATCCAGATTAATAGACATTTCTCAGATGTATCTAAGTGGCGGATTATTTATGACTTACGAGTTACTCAATCCTCAATCTAAAGTAGAGTACGCGGCTAGTTTCTCTATGTACCATGACGATGAGCAGGGTTTTGTCATAGAGAATCATTGGAACCTACATAGTTACCCGTCAGATAAAGATTACTACAACTTCCAGATTTGGGCCAGTGATTATGAGCAACTGACAGCGTTAGTTAGCAAGACGCTAGATAAGGTTAGAGAAGCTGATATGATAGACCAAATAAATCATACGCCTTTACCATCCGTATTTGTCACATATGGGGAATATAAGAATGGTAATCTCAGATTGCAAGTTCGCAACAAGATTGGCGCTGAATATTTGGATTTCTCGGCGATGGTCAGAAGAACCGAGACAAGTGAATGGGAGGCACTAGAATTAGATATTCCGCTTAATGGATCACAAGCAGAACTTATAAATGTACCTGTAGGATATCTTTATGACCTTGGAGGCTCATTTATTACTGAAGGTAGTATAAGTGACGAGATATTTTTGGCAGATGGAAGATGGACTGTGGATATGGAGCATAGTGGCGCTCGAGTCACTGAGTATG
>CAZIMH010000220.1:0-5341 GCA_964540155.1 uncultured Saprospiraceae bacterium | reverse complement strand
CATAACATCCAGATAGACAGTCAGTTATGTGTTGTTTATAATTATCCAAACAAAATCTTTCTTAATTCATCACTGTCCTGACCTTGACAAACAATCGTTTGAAGGATTTGAGAAATGAATTAAATCATTTTAATCTGTCCTTATTACTTTTACAGCTTTATTAATTAGCTAAGTCATTCCTCTTTTGAGCAATAGAAAGAAAGCACTTTTTATAGTAAATCCTGTTTCTGGGTATAACAACAATGAGGATATCAATGCCTTGCTGCACAAGCATTTAGATACCCACAAGTTTGATTTCGATTACGTGGAGACGGAATATAGAGGTCATGCCACTGAACTATCGAGCCAAGCTGTCAAGGAAGGATATGAGGTAGTGATTGCTTGTGGTGGAGATGGAACGGTAAATGAAGTAGCGAAACCTCTAGTACACACAGATGTTTCCTTTGGCATATTACCTAATGGGTCAGGCAATGGGTTTGCTATGCATATTGGCATGGGACGAAATACTGAGAAAGCAATTCTCAAACTGAATAAGTCAGTCATCAACAAGATTGATACCTGTACTGTCAATGATGAGTTTTTTTTGAATCTCGCAGGGATAGGATTCGATGCCCTGATAGCCTATAAAGTAGAGAATGGGAAAAAGAGAGGCTTGCAAATGTATGTCAATACTATAACCAAAGAAATGCTAAAATTCAAGGCAGAAAAGTATCTGGTCAAGACTGACAATGAAACGATAGAAGGGGCTTATACGGTGATTGCTGTGGCTAATTCAGCTATGTATGGATACAACTTCACTATAGCTCCTAAAGCAGAGCTAATGGATGGCCTTCTTGATGTAGTCTTTATTAAAGATGCCTCCTTAGCAAGGACATTTTTGAATTCTTGGCGTATGCTGAATAATTCATTAGATAAAAGTAGACTTGTCAATATCATAAAATCAAAAGAGGTTGTCGTCTCACTGAACAAACCATATTATTATCATGTGGATGGAGAAAGCTTTCAATTTGATAATGAACTTCACTTTAAAGTCGTGCCTCTTTCTTTGAATTTACATTTTCCACCAGAAAGTCGTGTCCTTAATTAATTGTACAATCAGCAGGTGTTTGAGATTTTGAATTAACTTGCATTGAGCCTTAATGCTAACCTTATATAATGAATAAGAACTACAATATTTTAATCTTAGGATTACTCATATTAAGTATCATAGTTGGATGCAGTGAGCCCCAAGCTGAAGTGAGACAAGTTGTCGCTGACACTTCAGGAATGAAATTACTAGAGCTGCAGCCCAGCAGCGCTACAGGTATAAATTTTAATAATAGTATCTCAGAAACTGAGAAGTTTAATACCATACTTCAGGATGGGATGCTACAAGGTGCGGGAGTGGCTGTCTTAGACGCTAACAATGATGGACTGATTGATATCTATTTTGCAGGTAATATGGTGCCTGATAGATTGTATCTGAACAAAGGCAATTTTAAGTTTGAAGATGTATCTACTTCATATGGAATAAATCAGTTCAATGGGTGGACAACCGGAATTGCTATTGTAGATATCAATGGGGACGGTTTTGATGACATTTACCTCAATCGATTCATTTATGACAATCCACAGCAAAGAAGGAATGTTTTTCTTATCAATGATGGTAATGGAAAATATGTAGACAAAGCTCAAGAAATGGGTGTAGGTGATACTGGATACTCTATCATGGCTAACTTTTTTGATATGGATAGGGATGGTGATTTAGATCTATATGTAGCCAATCAACCTCCAAATGCACTTCAATTAAAAAAGCAGTTAGATGGCAAGGTTGATTATAGGTTTACTGATAATCTGTTTAGAAATGACAATGGCCGCTTCACTAATATCACCCAACAGGCGGGAATAACAAATTATACCTATAGTCTCAGTGCGACCAGTATAGATATAGATCAAGATGGATGGATAGACTTATATATCGCGGCTGATTACGATGAGCCAGATATTCTCTACCGCAACAATGGCAATGGCACATTCAGTAATATAGCCGATAAAGCACTTAAGCACATTAGCAACTTTTCTATGGGAGCGGATGTGGCTGATATAAATAATGATGGACATATAGACATCTATGTCGTGGATATGGTCGCCGAGGATAATCTCAGACAAAAGACCAATATGAGTGGCATGAATCCCAAAAAATTTCATGCTTTAGCTAAGAATGGGTATCACTACCAGTACATGTTCAATACGCTTCAACTAAATAATGGAGATAATACCTTCAGTGACATTGCGCAACTCTCAGGCATCTCTAATACAGATTGGAGTTGGTCTCCTTTGTTTTTAGATGTTGATCAAGATGGAAATAGAGATCTATTTGTCACTAACGGACTTATAAAAGATGTTAGAAACAAAGACTATGAAATTTGGAGAAAGAAGACTTTTGAAGAAAAACTAAAAGAAGCAGAAACCAGACCAGACAAAAAATTATACCTCAACCCCTTAGTGTTGGCTGAAGCGGCACCAAGTCATAAGATCCCTAATTATGCATATAGAAACTTAGGTGATTTAGGATTTCAGAAAGTTAGTGACGCTTGGGGATTTGCTAAACCAACCTGGTCACAAGGCTCTGCATATGCTGATTTGGATAATGATGGAGATATGGATATGGTGGTTAGCAATATGAATATGGAGGCAGATGTATATAAGAATCTGGCCAACGATAAAAACCTAAATAACTATCTCTTTGTAAGTCTAGAGGGACCTGTCACCAATTCTAAAGGCTTTAATGCCAAAGTATCTATTAAGTATGCTGATGGTGGAAGTCAAACAATGGAAATGACACCTTACCGTGGCTATATGTCATCTTCTGAAGCCGCATTACATTTTGGGCTTGGTTCTGTGGACATGGTTTCTGAGCTAGAGGTAATATGGCCAGATAATAAAAAGAGTACACTTACAAGTGTTCCTGCTAACCAACGTCTTACTATTAAACATAATGAATCTACGGGTACACACAAACGCAGTAGGCAAAATCAGAAGGGTATATTCACAGCAATCAATTCATCAGGAATTAAGCATATAGAAAATCCTTATGATGATTTTGAAAAACAAATTTTACTCCCATACCGCACTTCCACATTAGGTCCTATAATGGAACTAGGCGATGTGAATGGTGATGGTATAGATGACATCTTTTATGGCGGAGCGGCTGGTCATAACTCACAATTACATATAGGAAAAGGTGGAAATAATTTTACTCAACAACAGGTGCCCGCTTTCAGCCAAGACAAAGCTCGTGAGGATGGGGGAGCAGCTTTTTTTGATGTAGACAAGGATGGAGATTTAGATTTGTACGTGAGTAGTGGAGGCAATGAGTTTTCAGAAGGAGACAAGAAGTATCAGGATAGACTTTATATAAATGATGGTTCTGGAAATTTCACTAAATCCAAAGCGATACCAAACCTATTGGGCAGTAATGGATCAGTAGTACCTTTCGATTTAGATGGAGATCAAGACTTGGATTTGTTTGTAGCTGGAAGACAAATGCCAGGAAGATATGGCGTTCCTGCAGACAGTTATATTCTGAAGAATGAGAATGGAAGGTTGACTAATGTGACAGAATCTATAGCACCTTTTCTTAAAGGAATTGGAATGGTGACAGATGCTAAAATTGCTGATCTAAACAGTGATGGTCAGAATGAATTAGTCGTAGTAGGAGAGTGGATGCCTGTGAAAGTATTCTCTATTTCTAATGAGCTTAAAGACATTTCTTCTCAGTATATAAGCACTGAAACTAATGGCTGGTGGAATACCATCGCGATAGAAGATATCGATGGGGACAATGATCTTGATATAATAGCAGGCAATCTGGGACATAATATAAAGTACAAAGCTTCAAAGGCAGAACCATTCAAAGTATATGTAGATGATTTCGATAAGAATGGAAGTAATGATATTTACTTAGGTTACTACCAGAATGGTCAATGCTATCCAGTCAGAGGACGTCAGTGTTCTTCTGAGCAAATGCCTTTTGTGAAAAAGAAATTTGCGACATATCAAGATTTTGGATTAGCTACGATAGATAAGGTGTTAGAAGATCACATATCCAGTACAACTGTAGTTCATAATGTGCATACTTTCTCCAATACAATTTTCCTCAATGAGAATAACCAATTCAAAGAAGTTATTCTCCCCAATGAGGCACAGATATCACCAGTTTATGGTATAGCGGTAGATGACTTTGACAAAGATGGCAGAAAAGATATTTTCCTTGCGGGTAACATGTATCAGAGAGAAGTAGAAACTACAAGAAGTGATGCTGGAAAGGGCTGTTTAATATCTTATCTGGAGGATGGTACGTTCAGTGTAAAGAGAACGCTTGAAACTGGCATCTCAGCGGATAAAGATGTTCGTCAGGTCAAAATTGTAAAGCAACCAAATGCCAATCTATTAGTGATTGCTAACAACAATGACCAAGCCCAAATTTATAGATACTAAGAGTTATCGTCTAGGTATCAATGTTCTTGGATATGAGACGATACTTTCATTTCCATTGTTATCGACAGCAACAACGCCAAAGAGGTAATTGTCTATGATAATGTTTTTGAGTACAACGGTTTCTTCCATGCCAACCCACTTTGAGAATTCCCATTGAGGAGAAGTGGTATTTCGCCAATATACTTTGTAGCCAGCAAGATTTCTTGACGGCACTTTATCCCATCTCAATGTTGTAGATGGCTTGACTGCGCCGCCAATCATTAGGGTAGTAGGGGAAGGTGGTGCCCAGGCTATACCTGCAAGACAGATAGCATTTACGGCCGTTAATTTTCTAACAAAATCAAAGTTCACCCCTTCTATTACATCACCATATTCGATGCCGTTCTCAGTACGAATATCCTGGTGCTGTCTATTATAATTCTCATGCGTCTCCATTATCCTCACACCAGGGATACCTTCATCATTGAATGGTCTGTGATGACCACCTCTTCCGAATCTATCTAGACGATAAATCATATTGGCACTCAAATCAGAGAAATATGTACTCGTCATCCGTTCTACATATCTAGCGAGTTGTCTTGATGGCCCATCTACTTCACCTCCATAAAATCTATTCCATATAAGTTGCTGTTCGTTAGGCTTAGGCGCTGATGGCTCAGAGAATACGCGAAAACTAGAATTATCTACGACGCCATCGATACCTTCTATGTTCCCTATCATATCATTATTAATGATGCCTACGACATCCCATCCATCCGCCACCATATCCTTCGCCAATAATTTCCCGCCATAAAGTCCTTGCTCTTCGCCTGAGAGGCCTAGAAATATGATACTTGTCGGAAAGTCATATTTAGATAATACC
>CAZIMH010000219.1:0-5392 GCA_964540155.1 uncultured Saprospiraceae bacterium | reverse complement strand
ACTACCTATATCGAATCCTGCGCTTTTAAGGCCTTTCTGGAGATTATTTACATTTTTCCATAGATTGTCTTTAAGCTCAGGCATGGTTTTTAGCATGCGTAATCTGAGTAAGGCACTCTCTACCACTGGCATCATTAGAGATTTAGCAAAAATCTGAGAACGCATATTGTACTTGAGATACTGTACCATGTCTTTATCCCCTGCGAGGAAAGCACCCACACTTCCCATGGATTTAGCAAAGGTGGCAAAGTAGACATCTATCTCATCCTGTACACCCTGCTCTTCACCAGCACCAGCACCAGTCTTTCCTAGGGTACCGAACCCATGCGCATCATCTACCATTAGTCTGAAGCTATATTTATCCTTAAGCGAGATGATCTCTCTCAGCTTACCCTGATGTCCTCTCATGCCAAAGACACCTTCAGAGATTACAAGTATACCGCCGCCTGTCTGCTCCACTATCTTGGTGGCTTGTTCTAGCATTTTCTCGCAACTGGCTACATCATTATGTTGGAATGCAAATCGTTTTCCGGCATGCATTCTTACACCATCTACAATACAAGCATGACAGCCTGCATCATATACGACAACATCTCTTCTAGATAATAGGCAGTCTATGGCAGACATGATTCCTTGGTATCCAAAATTCACAAGAACAGCAGCCTCTTTGCTAATGAATTCTGCTAATTCTTTTTCCAGTGTATCATGAAGTTCGGTGTTGCCAGACATCATTCTAGAACCCATGGGATAGGCCAAACCCCACTTGGCAGTGGCTTCGGCATCTGCCTTCCTTACGTCAGGGTGGTTAGCCAGCCCCAGATAGTTATTTACTGACCACATGATGGTTTCTTTGCCTTGAAACATCATTCTGTTGCTCAGTTCTCCTTCTAGTTTTGGGAAAATATAATAGCCTTCTTGTTCGGAATAAATTCCTAGAGGTCCACGATCGCTCTTAATCCTGTCAAAAATGTCCATACCTTTTTCTACTCTTTACTTTATTATTGGATTTCTTAGATGAGACTAAAATCGGTAATATGTCCTAAAATCCAAGGGCGAGAAGGGAAATATTGGTCTTTATATTAGTTAAGGTGGCTGTTTTCTTGACTTTTAAGCCATATGATACCTAGACAGACTTAAGTTACCTTAGACTTAGCGATGATTTTGCGAAGTAAATTGGGCATTAATCGGGCCACAAGACCGGCCATTTTTACTTCTTTGAATCCACCAACATGGTATTCCGCCTTTCCGCTGGCTACAGCTTGTAATACCTTTTTTACCATTGTGTCCACCGCCATTCCATTTCTCTGGGCTTCATCCATTGTGCCCTGAGGAGAGCCATCAGAGGTCAGCGCATTCTTGGATATATCTGTTTTTATATAGCCGGGGCATATGATAGTGGTATTTATATTGGTCGACGCTAATTCTGCCCTAAGGGCATCGAAAAAACCGTGAAGCGCCATCTTAGAGGCAGAATAACCTGATCTCACCGGCACGCCAAATTTTCCAGCCATACTACTGACGACAACAAAGTGCCCTGAATTTCTGCCTAGAAAGTAAGGCAATATACCTTTGCTCAACTTAATCGTACCAAAGTAATTGATGTCCATCAAACGCTTATATACCTCAAAACTGGTTTCTATAACTTTCGACCGCTGTGAGATACCGCCATTATTTATCAGTATATCTACAGTAGATATCAGGGATTTATTGTCTGATAATATTTTGTCCAAGTTATCATGGTCTTCCAGATCTAGTGGTAGCAGATTTACTGTAGTGCTCTTGCATAATCTGGCGACTTCCTCCAGAGAGGATTTTTTACGACTGGATAAAATAAGTGAAGCGCCCATACCAGATAGTTGAATGGCCATCTCTTTGCCTATGCCTGAGCTGGCACCCGTAATCCAAACAGTCTTATTCTTATAGTAGGTCATTTATAAATGTATTCATATGAGGCCTTCATCCAAGAAGCTGTAGAATCCTTGGTTAGATATGATGAGATGATCCAATATATTTATTTCTAAAGTCTTTCCTGCTGCTACCAATTTTTTAGTAACAGCAATATCTTGTTGTGACGGATTAAGGTTACCTGATGGATGATTATGTGCTAGAATAATGGATGACGCCTGCTCGTCCAGTGCCTTTTTAAATATTATCTTTGGGTCTACCACAGTGCCTGCTACGCCGCCCACGCTAACAGTCTCTATTTTTGTAACTCGATTGTTTCTATTAAGCAATAGAATTTTAAAGACTTCATGCGTCAAATCTTCCATTACTGGATAAACACAGTTGTATGCATCTTGGCTACATGTTATTTTGGGCTTAACCTTTACTTGTGTCATCTGTCTCCGTCGACCTAATTCCAGTGCAGATAATATTGTAATTGCTTTAGCCTCACCGATGCCTTTGAATTTCATCAAGTCTTTGATACTAATTCGGCCTAGTTCATTAAGGTCATTGGAGTAAGTGGAAAGAATCTTTTTTGCGAGATCCACTGCGGACATACCTCCTGTCCCAGAACCAATTAATATGGCAATCAGTTCTGCATCACTAATAGCCTCCTTGCCTTTGAGCAACATCTTCTCTCTAGGCTTATCTTCTGCAGCCCAATTCTTAATATTTAATGGATTCTTATCAGTCACCCAGAAATAATGTTGGTTCTAAATGTCACGAAATTAAACATGTACAGTTCTGTTTCAGGTACAATTTAATATTTAGTGTACACTGTAGCTAGCAATTGAATTGAAATTAATTTGAAACAATAAAAAAAAGCAGTCTCTGTGGATGTCGGAGACTGCTTTTTTTAATATCGTTTAATTGGCTGACTATATCTTAGATAAAGCCTTGTTCAGGTCAGCAATCAAATCAGTGACATCTTCTACACCGACTGATAATCTGATTAATGAATCTGTGAGTCCTACTTTCATTCTTTCTGCCTTAGGTATAGACGCATGAGTCATAGACGCTGGGTGTCCTATAAGTGACTCTACGCCACCTAGAGATTCTGCAAGGGCAAATAACTTAGTACCACTTAATACTTTTTTTGCAGTGCTTAATTTATTATTCTTTAGATCAAAGGACACCATTCCTCCAAAGTTTCTCATTTGCTTTCTGGCTATCTTATAGAACTTATTATCCTTGAAGCCTGGGTAGTATACCTTAGATACCTTCTTATGTGCTTTAAGAAACTCCGCGACCTTCTTTGCATTTTCACAAGACCGCTGTACTCTTAAGTGTAAGGTTTTAATTCCTCTCAACATTAAAAAGCAGTCCTGAGGTCCTGGTACTGCTCCCGCAGCATTTTGAATAAAATACAATTTATCTGCCAGTGATTTACTCTTGGTTATGACCGCACCCATTACGACATCTGAGTGTCCTCCTAGATACTTAGTACAACTGTGCCAGACAATGTCTGCGCCTAAATCTAACGGATTCTGTAAATATGGAGAAGCGAAAGTATTGTCTACAATCACTTTTAATTTATGATGCTTAGCCACCTTACAGACCGCCTTGATATCCACAATATTCAGCATAGGATTGGTAGGTGTCTCTACCATTAAAAACTTTGTGTTCTTATTTACATATTTTTCGATAGAAGCGGGATCTGACATATCTATGAAGTGGCTTACAATGCCAAACTGAGCAAAGACCTTAGTGAGTAATCTATATGATCCTCCATACAAATCATTGGTAGCTATTATCTCATCACCCGATTTGAGCAATTTAATAATGGCATCCATGGCAGCCAGTCCACTAGAGAAACAGATGCCGTACTTACCATTCTCTATGGATGCCAGACTTTCCTGCAAAGCGTCTCTTGTAGGATTTTGTGTACGGGCATACTCATATCCACTGTGTTTTCCAGGTGCCTTTTGTACATAGGTAGATGTCTGATATATAGGTGTCATGATGGCGCCAGATACTGGGTCAGGCTTTACTCCAGCGTGTATTGCTTTAGTTCCAAATTTCATAAGTTTCCTTTTTCTCATTTAATAGTTAACAGATATTCAAAGTTAGTCTTGTTTGATGACTAATCTGCACAAATAATAAAATGATGAATTTCTATTTTGATGATTTATTCTTGACCAATTTATCAGCGGCTTTGTAAATGGCTTTTGGACTTAGACCATATTTCTTAAGCAATTGATCTGGCTTGCCACTTTCGCCAAAGGAATCATTGACGCCAATTATAGACATTGGTGTCGGTTGTTTTCTAGCTAAGAGGCTGGCTACACTCTCACCGAGTCCACCCAAAATCTGATGTTCTTCGGCAACGACACAGCAACCCGTCTTCTTTACTGACCTGAGGATAGCTGATTCATCCAGTGGCTTGATAGTGTGGATATTAATCAGGTCTACCGAGATGCCATTTTTCTCTAATTCTTTCGCAGCTTCCACGGCGTACCAGACTAAGTGACCTGTTGCTATAAGGGTTACATCTTTTCCATTATTTAATTTCATGGCCTTACCTATCTGGAATTTTCCTTTAGGCATAAATACTGGCCAACTGGGACGACCAAATCTCAGATACACTGGCCCCTTGTGTTTGGCGATGGCTATAGTCGCTTCTTTTGTCTGTGTATAGTCACATGGATTAATGACTGTCATGCCTGGCAACATTTTCATCATACCCATATCTTCTAGTATCTGATGGGTCGCGCCATCTTCACCTAAGGTGAGTCCAGCATGAGAGGCACATATTTTTACATTTTTATGAGAATAGGCTATAGACTGTCTTATTTGGTCATAGACTCTGCCAGTAGAAAAATTAGCAAAGGTGGTCGTATAAGGAATCTTACCTGCTGTGGCTAGCCCAGCTGCGATACCCATCATATTGGCTTCTGCTATGCCCACCTGAAAAAATCTCTCCGGATTCTCATCGATGAACGTTTGTATTTTTAGCGATCCTATTAGATCAGCACATAGTGCAACAACTTTCTTATTACGTCTACCTAGATGTGTCATCCCATCCCCGAATCCGTTTCTCGTGGCTTTGCTGGTTGTGGCTTTTAATTTATCTAACATGTTGGTTTTCTATTATTTCTGTCTTAATATAAATAACTAGTAGTCTCCTCGTGTTTCTTCCAGTTGTGATAGTGCCACTTTAGTTTGTTCGGCATTCGTCGCCTTCCCGTGCCACTTGTGTGTCCCTTCCATGAAGTCTACACCTTTACCCATGCTTGTCTTCATCAAGATGCAAATGGGCTTGCCTTGTTTTGTTTTTTTCTTGGCGGCAGCTAGTGTCTTTAATATTTCTGACATGTCATGACCGTCCATTTCCATAACTTCCCAGCCAAAGGCTTTCCACTTGGCTTTGAGATTACCCAGGCTCATGACCTTACTGGTCGGACCATCTATCTGCTGTCCATTATAATCTACTGTTACTATTATATTA
>CAZIMH010000218.1:0-5423 GCA_964540155.1 uncultured Saprospiraceae bacterium | reverse complement strand
GACAGAGCCAACATTTGAAGTGACGGCAGGTACACATACAGTGACAGTGATAGATCAAAATGGATGTGAATCCACATGTGATATTACACTGACAGAACCAGCTCCAATGATAGCAGGTACATGTGTAGTCGAAGATGAATGTCAACTGAATGCGGGTGAGATAGAAGTAGCAGCAGAAGGTGGCGTAGGACCATACACAGTGACATGGAATTCACCTACAGGTGGTACACTAGATCAGCCGTCAGGAACGATAGCAACTAGTGGAGGATCATTCACATTCACAGGAGCACAAGGAGGTGAAACATACATCTTCGAAGTGACTGATGCAAATGGTTGTCAACTGTAAGCGATAGACTAAATACAGAAAAGTTATAGAACTATAGATGGTCCGAGAAGCGATTCTCGGGCCATTTTTTTATTGTATAGCGTCTGCGATATAACCAAATAAGCAGAACTATATTTTTCCAGTCTAATTTTTATATATTTTATCTATTCGCTGGTAAGACGTATTGAAATTTTAGTACGTTGGTATTATTGTTAGTTATCTATCGTTAATATCATGTTAGACTTGAATGTCGTATACAATCAGCTCATTATTAATCAATTATATTTACTCTTAGAACAAATTTCATTTATTAAGAGATTTATGATTGCCGATAGAGAAGAATGGAAAAATAGACTATTGCAGGACTTAATACAGAATGGACATTCTAAATGCTTAGTCATTATTATGTTCATTATTACTGTGGTAGGTACGCTTAGTACTGATTGTTCTGGACAAGAGGACACAGTAGCTTTCGATATATACGTCGATTCCATTATGATCAACTCTACTCGAATATCGCGTAGTTGGGCTCAATCTACAAGAGCGGTTACGGCCATAGACAAGCCAGGATTCAATCTCTCTCAGCAAAACTCTTTACAGGAAAGCTTGAATGGCGTTGCAGGTGTTTTCTCACTCAATGCCTACAATTTAGCGCAGGATTTACGGATCTCTATTAGAGGGGCAGGCTCTAGATCATCATTTGGCGTAAGAGGTGTTAAAGTAATCGTAGACGGTATTCCAGAAACGACACCTGACGGCCAGACACAATTGGATGCTATCCCTATAGGTGCTATAGACAGAATAGAGATTATTAAGGGACCATCTTCTGTCTTATACGGGAATGCCTCTGGCGGTGTTATCAGTATCAGTACACTGAATCAATTTGAAGATAGCCCTGAAGTCGGTCAATTTTTAAATGGAAGAATCTTATATGGGTCTTATAACTATAGCCAGGCTCAAGTGAGCTATGGTAAAGATTTTGGCCCTACTTCTTTTATTATACTAGGAGATCATTCCCAATCTGATGGTTTTAGGTCTAACAGTGGATTTACTTCCAGTATGCTAAAAGGTCGCTTTGATCATCGTTTTTCCAAATTTTCAAAAATTAGCGTATTTGCAGATTTCTTAGCCAGTCCTAAAGCCAATGATGCAGGCGGATTGACATTGGATGAAAGTACGCAGAATAGACGTCAGGCAAGAGTAAATAACTTGGATTTTAATAGTGGAGAATCTGTAAGGAATTTTAAGACTTCGGTCCAATATTCTTTGTTGGCCACGGACGATAACGTCTTGGATATATATGGTTTTTATACAAGAAGAATATTTGATGGGTTGCTACCTTTCTTAAACGGAGGAGCTATAGATTTAAATCGCCACTATTTTGGACAAGGTATAAGCTACACCGTCAAGAATAAAAGAGGGCTGACTGTAAAGTATGGTTATGATATAGCTTCCCAGCTAGATGGGAGACAACGCTTTGTAAATGATGCAGGTACAAGGGGTGACCTCACCTTGAATCAGAGAGAAATATTTAAACATGCTGGAATCTATACGTTAGCAGAGGTGGAATTAGGGGCCTTGGTAATCTCTCCTGGACTACGGTATGATTATCATGAGCTTCGTGTAAGGGATGACTTGTCTAGTAATGATGCTGGCAGTGGAGAACAACGATATAATGTCTTCAATCCTTCATTTGGCATCAACTTTAGAGCGGCTCAAAACATCAATCTATTTGCCAATTATTCTACTAGTTTTGATACACCCACACTTAATGAATTATCCAATAATCCAACAGGAGCGACAGGGTTTAATGCTGACTTAGAACCTCAGCAATCAGTAAGTTTTGAGCTAGGCGCCCGGTTGGATATAGTGGAAAAATTGAGAGCCCAAGCAACATTATTCAGAATCAAGACCGATAATGAATTAGTTCCTTTTCAGCAAGAAGGATTCCCAGGTCAAACTTTTTTTAGAAATGTTGGACAAACGCTGAGACAAGGCTTAGAACTAGAAGGGAGTTATACATTTAATCCTTCTCTGAGCGCTACGCTGAGTTACACGTTTTCTGACTTTACCTATGACGAATTCGAACTAGATGGTGAGGCTTTTGATGGCAACTATCTTCCGGGATTGCCAAAGCATAACCTTGCTTGGGGACTAGAATACATACACGAGTCAGGCCTAAGTGTTACCTCTTCGAATTCGCTGATAGGCAGTATATATCTCGATGACGCAAATTCTTCAAACACAGATAAGTATCTACTCAGCAATATAAATGTGAGTTACGTTATAGAAAAGGCAAAGATTAAAATCACCCCTTTCTTAGGATTGAATAACATATTAGATGCGGAGTATAATGACAATATACGTATCAATGCCTTTGGAGGTAGATTCTTCGAACCAGCGCCAGGCTTTAACCTTTTTGGAGGGGTAGCTTTTCAGTTTTAAGCCTTTAAGAATCCTTGAATAGTCTTCTTGGCTATAGGAGATAATATGAGTTCTCCACTTGTCGCTGCTCTATCTTTAAGTAAAACATCCCAATTTTCTGTACCAGACCAAAAGACCCTCTTCAGCTCTACCATAGCCACCGGATTCATATTGACTAGCGTCTCCAAAAATCTACGTAGATAATCATCCATAAAGTCTGCCGTATCAAATACTTCCTGAAACAAGCCAGCCTCTTTACCCCAATCTGCCGTAAACCATTCCTTGGCGTTTATCGCCATCTGACTGAACCTGGCCAATCCCAACTTCCGTTCTACTGCTGGACCTATGACGAAAGGACCAATTCCTACAGCCAATTCACTTAGCTTGATGCTAGCAAATTTTGTAGCCATACAGTAATCACATGCAGCAGCTAAGCCAACACCTCCTCCTACAGTTTTGCCCTGAACACGACCTATCACCAATTTGCCACAGGTTCTAATCGCATTGATAACATTAGCAAAACCAGAAAAAAACAAGAGCCCTTGGGTTTTATCTTCTATGGCTACTAACTCATCGAAACTGGCTCCAGCACAGAAAGTCCTATTGCCTGCACTTTGTAAGACAATCAAAGTAACATCCTCATTCTGACCAGCTTCAGTAATAGTACTCGCCAATTTAGCGAGCAATAAAGACGGGAGAGAATTGTGAGATGGATGAAAAAACTCTATAGTTTCTATTCTATTCTCGATACTGCTTTTGACATATCCTTGCGCTGTCTTATCCATTAAATCAAATTTTGTGGTAAAGGTCTAACTTTGCGCCAGATATTTATAAATATGGCCCAACAGAATTTTGTGGATTATGTGAGAATGTGTGGACGTTCGGGCTCTGGTGGAGCAGGGTCTGCACATTTCTACAGAGATAAGCTTACCGCTAAAGGCGGGCCCGATGGTGGTGACGGCGGTAGGGGAGGTCACGTAATAGTCAAAGGAAATAAACAGCTTTGGACCCTACTTCATCTTAAGTATCGGAAACATGTTATTGCAGGTGTTGGTGAGCCTGGTGGAGGTAGCAATCGGACAGGAGGTCAGGGAAAGGATATCATATTGGAAGTCCCATTGGGTACGGTTGCAAAGGATGCGGAAACTGGACAGGAGTTGTGGGAGATAACGGCACATGATGAAGAGCGAATACTCGTTCCTGGAGGTAGAGGCGGTCTAGGCAATTCTAACTTCAAATCTTCGACGAATCAGTCACCAAGGTATGCTCAGCCAGGTGAGGATGGCAAGGAAGAATGGAAAATACTAGAGTTGAAATTGCTGGCAGATGTCGGTCTGGTTGGGTTTCCTAATGCTGGTAAATCCACGCTGCTTTCAGTGATTAGTGCGGCAAAACCTAAGATTGGCAGTTATGCTTTTACGACGCTTGTCCCTAATTTAGGCATTGTGTCCTACCGTGATAGTCGTTCTTTTGTAATGGCTGATATTCCAGGGATTATAGAGGGCGCATCGCAAGGAAAAGGTTTAGGAATTAGATTTTTGAGGCATATAGAGCGGAATGCACTACTTCTGTTTTTAATAGCAGCAGATTCTGAAGATATAGGAAAAGAATATCGAATACTGCTATCAGAGTTGGAACACTACAATCCTGAGCTTATAGATAAACCCAAACTTCTGGTTATAAGCAAATCTGACTTATTGGATGACGAATTAAAGGAATTGTTGGAACAGGAGCTGGATATTCAGATACCTTACTTATTTATATCATCCATGACACAGCAAGGTCTTACCGAGTTAAAAGATAGGATCTGGGGCCTGTTAACAACTGATTATCTATAAGTTAGCCCTATGTAGCGTCATTTCTGAATTTATTTGCCCTATTCTAGTCATATTTTAAACTTTTAAGTTTATTCTAGTCTTAGTGTATTGGCAAAAATTTTAATTTCGCATCTAATTTTAGCTTTTTAATAAATAGTTAAAGAGTTATAATTGAGTAACTTAAGCCAACTCTACACCGTAAAAAAGGTGTGACTAAAAAAGAGAAATACCATGAAAAGTAACTTAGTAGTAATTGCAGTTTTTTTATGTACTAGCGTATTTGTGTCAGCTCAAGAATCCTTGATAGCGGATATAATGCAGGTAGACCCAGTAAATTTGACAATAGGAGAGGAAGCTCAGAAGAAAATAGAAGAGTATGAAACAACTTACACAGAAGAGTTAGGGAAGTTAGATGAAATACTTGGAAAGCAAGGTGAGGAATATGCCTCAGAAGTAACAAAGCTAATAGAAGGATTTACGAGTTCTATGGAGAAAGGTGAAGAGCAAGTTATCAAGAATGAAAAGCAGAATGTGACCTCTATGACTAATGCCAAGACCTTTACCTTATTGAAAGAAAAGAAACAATCTATTCAAGATTTTCATAATAAGATGAACATAATGCAGCGGGAGTTGCCAAAAGAGGTTATGAAAGAGAAGGAAAAAGAATTGAATGACCTAGTAGAGGATTATAGATCTAAGATTCAAGATGAATTCAGCGCCAATCAAAGAGTCATCAAGGCCTTTAAAGCAACAAAGCATATCACAAAGACCGACGTAAAAGATATGCCTAAGGCTACAGAATCTGATAACTAGATTATAGATTATAAGATATATCCAAGCCAGTACTAAGTTAGTGC
>CAZIMH010000217.1:0-5432 GCA_964540155.1 uncultured Saprospiraceae bacterium | reverse complement strand
GGCTTTGTGAGGTGCTATTCTCTATGCGCAGCTGTGCCTTGTCTATATACTTTAAAGCATTTTCAAAATCACCGTTAGCCTCTACTGTCTTACTTAAGGAAAGCGCTACTTTGGCATAGAAGTCATCAGACATATGATTAGTCACTGACGTATCTAATAAGGCCACTAATGATTTATAGGCCTTAACATTATTACCCCTAAGTCTTTCTATCTCAGACTCGAAATATTGGCATTTCCTCAAGTCTTTTTGGCTTCGTGTCTCAGTCGTTCTGATAGCATTAATAAGGGCTTGAGGTCTGTCTAATTCACCACTTAGAAGATCTAGCTCTATGGTAAATATGAAGTTGGCTATTTTATAGGCTTCATAGTCATCTACCCAATAATCCTCAAGATATTGTTTGTGGGTTATCTCATTATAATTATGGGCTTCGTCTAGCAGGCCCATCTCTTTATAAGTCTTAGATAATCTGCTGTAGATAGACCAGATGGTAGAAGAACGGTTTTTTTCCTCCGCCATTTCATTCTCTATCTCTATCGTATAGTTATAATGATTTATAGCTTCTTGATATTGACCTCTTTGATAGGCAATATCTCCTAAGGCTTGGTAGGCTAAATTGAAGATAGTCGTGTATTGACTTTCTTCATATCCGGTCTCATGTAACAGCTGTAAATTGGCTTGGCAATAATATTCTACTTTATCTAATGCACCTGTTTGCGTATACAGATTGATCCTACGTTGATTAAGGTCCATCCAAGGCATATATGGAATAGTGTCATAACAGCATTTCTTATATAACTCATCTAACGCATTAAGACAGGATTCCATTTCTATATAATTCCCTTCATTCTGAGCAGTATAACTACGCCAGATGTAGATGTTGGACTTAAGCTCGCAGGCTGCAGAATCTACTTGCGATAGATAACGGTCATAGTCTGCTAGATTTATATTCTTGAAGTTATCAGCAATGTAGAATGGAATTTCGCTTACATCTATCTGAGCACTAATGGCTGTGCTGAAAAAGAGAAATATTGCAAGACATCTCATTTAAAACGGTGGACATAATTGATAATGAAACTACTTTTTGTTTCCTTATTGAATAGTTCTAATCTTACTTCATATTCACCTTCACTCAGATTAGTATCGTTGACAAAGTCTGAAAAATTAATCGCCTTACCAACCCATTTACCTTTAGAGACAAGTGTTCCTTTCCTGTAAATTCCTGCACTTTTTACTTTAATTAGTTTGTTAGTATTAGGCATTAATGGAATGTTTTCTACTCCTAGTCTGTTCCAAGTACCATATTTAGGACAAAATGGTGGTTTTGGGTTAGGTCCTAATTTATTTAATAACCCATTTAGCTTTGCAATAGATGCATTAAAAATTCTTTCTGAACTGGCAATTGTTTTGATATCACCTGCTACATTCTTTGGGTTTTCCTTTGCAAGGGAATAAAATTCCGACAAAGTATAAGACGTATTCGACTTTCCATCAACATGAAACTGGTACTTGCCATTATCAGAATACAGATGTTTGTAGACCTTCTTATCAGTTAAGCAACTGGTTAAGAGCATTAGAATAATGCCAATAACTAAATATAGATTTTTTTTCATTGGATAAATATTTTTTGGTTAAAATAAAAATACAGAATACTCTCCAATTATTACAACTGAAGAGCGGAGGACCTTCTAAAGTCTTATGACGAATAGAACCCTATAATATAGAGCATAAGGGCCAGCAAAAGGTTACCTTAGGTTCAATGGATTTAATGCAAAGATGAGTGCGCTAGGTTATGTGCTGAGATAGAGGAGTGCTTCTATTTGGATATTATATCTAATATCTCTCTTGCCTTCTTCTCATAGCCTGTTTCAGGAGCTGCTAAAATTTTTTGTAGAAAGGATGAGGCGTTCGTGAATTGATTATTCTTAACCTCTATAAGTCCCAAATAGAAAAATGCTTTCTCTCTGCACAGAGGCTTAACATCAGATTGCAGTTGATAAAATAATTGATAGGCTTTTTCTATGTCACCAGAATCCAAAATTCTATGGGCAGAATCACAGGAGTTCACTGGGGTATTAGTAACGTCATCACCACGGACTTGCTGAGTCATAGGAGGAGCATAATAAGCCGCATATAATTGAGGACCATCAGGGGGACTTAGATATTTATAGCCCAAATAAGCTGCCACTAGGAGTAACGCTGAGAGTAAAGTCCAGAGCAGGGGGCGGCGGCTTTTTGGCTGGGGGGCATCAGCTGCATGCATCTGCTTTCTGATCATCCTAGAGAGATCATCATTGATGATTTCGTCAGCAATCAATCCGTACAAATCATGCTCTTGAACAACCTTCTTCAAGTCTCGGTCACTCTCCATCGCCTGCTCAAAGCGCTGCTTCTCTTCTGCACTCATGCGACCATTCAGATAGTCTTCCACCTTGGTAAAATTGTCAAACATATCCTTTCAGTTCTGCTTTAAGTTGAGGCTGGCGCTCTACTACAGTAATCAATTTTTTTAGACAGAGGTGTTTTTTCTTTTTGATATAATCGACGGAGTTGGACCCTATCTTATCTGCAATCTCTCTGATCTTATACTTGCGTGACCACAGGACCAATATCTCTCTACAGTCCTCAGATATCTGACTCAGTAAATCTTCTAGTAATGATTTTCTGTCAAAATCAATCATGTAAGTCTCACTCAAGATTAGCTTGTCGTTATCTATAGGCTCTACCTGGATCTTATTCTTTCTCAGCTGAGCATACCAATAATTCTTGGCAATAGTCTTAAGGTAGGCAATTGGTTTTGTTCTGAGTTTAAAGTCTGGTTTCATTGCCGTCCTGACAAAACTCAATATCGTATCATGAATTACAGATTGGTAGACTACCTTATCGTGCTTGCAAAGACTATTTATATAATCGCTCAAAGACCTATCTCCCAATATGATTTTGACGACATCCTCTTCTTTGCCTCTACGACAAAGCATTACGAGGTCATCTCCATAACTATTAATTGGTTTCACTATATAGATGCATCAGTTAGCGATAAAGATACCTCAAATGTGGGAAAAGACTATAGGAGAAGAAAAATGTAGAGCTTCTCTATAAAATAGAAGATGGAGTAACTTTACAAGTATCGCCCTTTATCATATTGAAGTTCTATAATAATAGAATATTTACTGGGTAGTAATTTAGTCAGCTTTTTCAGCTATGAACAGTGACAAAGGGAAAAGCCCCTAATAATTTCAGGGGCTATCCTTATATAGCTTATTCTATATCAAACTAATACTAAATAGTGCTAGCCTTAATTGAACTACTTCGGTTCAATAGCCTTTTCCATTGGCGTGCCAGATGTATTATTGTTTGTAGGATTACTAGGTGCTATAGGCAACATACCATCATCACAAGGTGCAATGTAGTATAATGCTCTTGTACCCAGCTCAGACTCAAAGGGTGGATTGAGTTCTATAAAATTGGTAGCTCTTATATCTACGAAGGTGTCTTGTCCTGAACCCGCTAATACTTTTCCTGTGAGTTTGATATATGTATCTGAAGAAAGGATAAAATCGGAAAGCGTATCAAGTGGGGTTATAAGTGTATCGACATCCAGAGAGGCGTAATCGCAGTAGATGGGACAAGACACAGTAGCAAAACTATCTTGTGCACAACCAACAGCGTCTCCAGCAGCATTGTATGGAACTATAGAAACATATATGTCACTTCCGCATGGTAAATTATTCTGTGGACTATATGCCAAAGTATTTCCTAGGTCAACATTGTTCAGTATATCTGTGCCATTAGGACTCGTGCCTAAAGTTAGACGATAACCACTAGCAGAACTAACACTATTCCAAAATATATCTGTTGTTAGAACAACATTGACAGCGCCATTACTTGGAAAATTAAGATTTGTACAAAATGGCGGTACATTAGCACAGTTAAAACTATCTCCTGAAAAACTCCAGCCATGATTATTAATCAAATCATCTCTAGATGAAACACTATTACAATACTCTAGCCCCCTAGCGCCTAGATTCTCATTTGAACAAACATTTTGAGTAGCCCACCCTATTAATGTATTGTCATAGTTTATAGCACTCATTCCACAGAAATCCAGCATATTTCGAAAGTCAGTTACAGAAGCTATATCCCAACTACCTAAATCTGAATCAAAAGATGTTGCATTTTCAAACATTCCCATCATATGGTTTACTGTAGAAACGTCCCATGCACTTATGTCTTGATTAAAAGAAGTTGCAGAGTTAAACATGTCAGACATGTTTGTCACATTACTTACATCCCAGTTACTAATATCTTGATCAAATGCATTAGCATTTTGAAACGTGAATTCCATTAGAGTGACACTACTAACATCCCAATTGCCAATATCTTGATTGAACTTAGGTGCATTAGTGAACATTAAACTCATACTGGTGACACTACTGACATCCCAGCCACCTATATCTTGGTTAAAATCGGAAGCATTACTGAACATGCCACGCATATTAGTTACACTACTAACGTCCCAGCCACCTATATCTTGATTAAATCTATTAGCCTGACCAAACATATTTCTCATGTTCGTTACATTACTTACATCCCAATTGCCAATATCTTGATTAAATAAGGATACTATTGTTGATGCACCTGCAAACATACCTGCCATATCCGTGATATTGCTGACATCCCATCCTCCTATATCCTCATTGAATAATGGTACAATACCAAACATACTAGCCAATGAGGTCACATTCGCTAAATCTGGTATATCAGTCGCTAAACCTTCAAGATTTCGACAACCAAAAAATGCCCTTTCCATACTTGCCCATACTATGTCTCCCCATTGGTCAATAGAAGTTATCTTTTCGTGATCAAGAGAGTTGTCAAAGAATATACGAGGGAAATTACCTTTAATCGCGACCTGATATGTGCCAGTAGTTCCGTAATCGTGAGTAATATTTCCAGTCACACCAAAGACATCATAAGTGCCATCATTCTCCCAGTCTACATCATAACTATAGCCAGTGCCCGTGGTGGGAATAGTGATGCAAGAACTGCAGGATGATCCTGGATTATCTGTTTTCCAGGTGGTAATAAAGGGTGCTTGTGCAGAAATGGTTGTCGTGATAGACAGCAGTGTAAGAATATTTAGAATTTTCATTTTGAGTTACATGATTGTTTAAATTAGTTTTTTCAAGAAATTATCCTCAGCAAGCCCAACTCAATACCTCTCCTCACCAACCCTGTGCTCTTCTTTACATCCAGTTTCAGAATTAGGTTTTTACGGTAACTATGTATTGTATGATGGCTGAGAAATAATTATTTGTCTATCTCGTTGTCAATATACTTAAAAGTCTAAATTTCATTGCTTTAAAAAGTAAGAATTTGACAAGCGGTATTACTTAAACAACAAGCGGTTACTTGCGATAAATAATCGGAAAAA
>CAZIMH010000216.1:0-5479 GCA_964540155.1 uncultured Saprospiraceae bacterium | reverse complement strand
TTCCTCCGAGGACTTACAACCAAATTTTTAATGTTACTTAAATCATTGATTCAGTTTGTGAATATTTTTGGATTACGTAGAAAAGTTGTTGATTTCCTTGTGCTAAACCATATTGATACGACTTAAGCTGTGTCATAATTTACGTAAAAGTATCTAGGTAATTCTAATCTTGGTATATCAAGCTATACCGCATCCGCTGGCTCTTTATTAAGGAATAGAAACTGATGGCTATCAAACCTTCTCTGCTATTATCTCGACCAGCGATGGACAGAATAATGTAGAATCATTATTTTTTTCTATCTCCTTTAAATTTTCAAAAGCCAGTTTTAATTCTTCTTCACTGATATAACCCATCTCTTGGATTTTTGGCCAATAGATTTCGTAGAAAGAGCGGGGCCATTGCCATGCTAGTTCTCCTGGTCGCGACATCTTGCACATAGGCCTAATGCCTGTCACTTTAAAGCCAATCTTTTTTAATATGGATGGTAATTCTCTTCCCACATCTATATTGCCTGCCGTATCTTGAAAACTCTTAAAGCATGCAGCTATTGCTTTCTTTAGATGGGGGCCACTTGGATTTATCTGATGTGTCATCCAATGGTAATATTCATGAATGACCACTTTACCACCTACCTTCATGGCGCTGTGCACTTTAGACATGATCTCATCTGGATTCGGAATCCATGCTAGCGCCCACCTACAGTACATGCCGTCTAAATTATAAGATGACAAGTCTAGATTATCAAATTCCGCGTGAATTGTATCTATGTTAAGCTTCTGTGTTTTATTGATTTCGTTGAGATAATCTAAGTAGATTTTGGATTTGTCTACAGCGATTACCTGACCACCAGCACCTACAATCTTAGCCATCTCTCTAGAGCAAAACCCAGGACCACTGCCTAGATCCAATAGTTGCATCCCTCTGGTAAAGCCTGCTAATCGCCAGCCTTTTTGTGCCTCACTAGCCCACACCTGATGCTGAAGTCCAAGTCTGTTCATCTCCTCTAAATCCGTTCCTAGTATATAGGCATTTTGCTCTTGTTGCATTATTCGTAATTTGTAGTAGCAAAGTTAATAAATGAGTGGACCTAGATAGGACTAATTCACTCTATTTAATGAATTATAATTGTAGACAAAAAGTTTTAGACTTTGGAAGTAGAAAGCACAAGGATGCGAGAACTGGCTAAGCAGTTTACCTTAAACACTAACCAAAATCTATTTCTGACGGGCAAGGCTGGGACAGGTAAGACAACCTTACTCAAGGAAATATTGAAGGAGACTGACAAACAATGTCTTGTAGCTGCGCCTACAGGTGTTGCGGCTATTAATGCTGGAGGTGTTACACTTCATTCATTATTCCTATTACCATTAAGAGCCTTTATACCTGAGACTAATCCTACGCTTAATCCAGATGTCTTTTGCGATGCTACCGACTTGGTCAAGAATCAGAAATTCAGAAGAGATAAGTTGGATTTATTTCTTCAGCTGGAAATGCTAGTTATAGACGAAATTAGTATGGTCCGTGTGGATTTGCTGGAGGCTATAGACTACACCCTAAGGAGAGTGAGGAAGAATAGCCAGCCATTCGGTGGTGTACAGATATTGGCTATAGGAGATTTGTATCAGTTGCCTCCTGTTGTCAGACATGATGTAGAAGGTCCCTTGTCCAATTATTACAGTGGCTTCTATTTTTTTGGAAGCCCAGCCTGGCAGAAGTCTAAGTCTGTAACTATAGAGCTAGATAGAATCTATCGCCAAGAAGATAAGGAATTTATTGGTTTGTTAAATGCGATTAGAAATGGTAAAAGAGATCAGTCAGTTTTAGATAAGCTCAATGAGAGATATTCACCTGATAATATACCTGAAGAAGTAATTACACTAACAACACATGTAAGACAAGCTACTGAGATTAACCAAAGTAAGCTGGGCGCTTTGAATTCAGACATCATTAAGTTTTCGGCTGACATTAATGGAAAGTTTCCTGAGAATTCTTACCCTGTAGGAGAAACCATAGAACTTAAGGAGGGTGCTCAGGTGATGTTTATAAGAAACCACCCTGATGGGCTATACTACAATGGAAAGATAGGAATCATTAGTAAGATTAGTGGATCCAGTATTACTGTAAAGACGCTAGACGATAATCAGTCTATTCTAGTAGAAATGGTAGAATGGACAATTTTTAGATATGAACTTGATGAATCCACTGATAAGATTGTAAAGAACGAAGTGGGCAGCTTTACACAGTACCCGCTCCGATTAGCTTGGGCGGTAACAGTACATAAGAGTCAAGGGCTTACCTTCGATAGGGTAGTGCTTGATCTAGAAAGGACATTTGCAGCGGGACAGCTATATGTGGCTTTGAGTAGATGCAGGTCATTAGACGGCATGTACTTGTTATCTAAAATCAAAACGCAGAATATTATTACAGATCCTCAGGTAATTTCCTTTTACAGTAATAAACAAGAAGTGCCACAGTTGACTGCCTTGCTTGAAGAAGCAAGAATAGAATACGAACAATATCAGATAATCAAATCTTTCAATGTGGCAGGATTGTTGAGTTACCTGGACCCTTGGCAAGAGATACTTCAGGAAAAGGACATAGTGAATAAGGGAAATTGTCAGAAGTTGATTTTTGATATTAGAAATAAATTGACGGCACTAGAAAATGTAGCCACAAAATTTAATACTCAGTTAAAGCAAATTTTTGATAGTAGACATGACCATCAAGAATTACTTATCGATAGGCTACAAAAAGCAATAGAATATTACACTGAGCAACTACATACGGAAGTCTATAAACCATTAGTAAAACATGGTCTAGAATATAGCATTAAGAAGAATACCAAAGCCTATGTGTCTACAGTGGGCAACATGGAAAATGCAGTGGCTAAGCAAATAAAAAACATATACGGCATCAAGTTTCTAGACAAGGATGTATATGCGTCAGAGAAAACTTATCTACCTAAAGCCACTTCAGGAGGTAAGAAGAAACGGCAAGCCAAAGGTAATACAGTAGAGATTACGTTAAAGATGCATAAGGAAGGCAAAAGTCTGAATTTGATTTCAAAAGAAAGGGGCTTAGCAGTGTCCACAATAGAGTCCCATATGGCACAACTTATTTCTGCTCAGAAAGTTTCTGTTTATGATCTCATGGATTCTAAAAAAGTAGAGAAAGCACTTGCTGTCGCTCAATCATATCCAGATTTAAATCTCACAGACTTAATTAAAAAAGTACCCTTTAAAATAGGGTTCGGTAAACTGAGATGGATAGTAAATTATAGAAATATACTGGAGTCCTAAGGATTATTCTCCCAGTCCTAACTTATAGAAATACCTTACTCGAATAAGCCATCGCTTCATTAAAGGCCGGAATATCCAATCCAATTTCAATATTGTTGTCGGTAAAATATTTAATCATATTCTCCATTGGCATATTACCTGTGAGCTCATCCTTGGCCATAGGGCAGCCCCCATATCCTTTTATAGCTCCATCAAAACTTCTACATCCATGAGCATAGGCTGTTACTACTTTTTCCTCCCACTTGTCAGGTGTGGTATGCAAATGAGCATTGAAATAAATATCAGGAAATGTGCTTGTCAAGTTAGAAAAGAGATATTCCAAACTCTCAGGTGTAGAAACACCAATCGTATCTGATAATGAAAATCTTGTGATACCCATACTCACTAGCTTATCGACATACTGCTGCGCTATTTCTGCATTCCAAACATCACCATAAGGGTTGCCGAACGCCATAGAGACATAGATAAGTAATTCTTTATTATACTTAATAGCAATAGCCTGAATGTCAGCTACTCTTTGTAATGATTCTTCGATGCTGGCATTGGTATTTCTCATCTGGAAAGTCTCCGATATGGAAAAAGGATATCCCAAATAAGTTACCTCATCAAACTCAACAGCATCATGTGCACCACGTCTGTTAGCCACTATGACAGAAAGATTCGATTGGCTGTTTTCTAGGTCAAGTCCTCTAATTACCTCCCCAGTATCTTTCATCTGCGGGATAGCTTTGGGGCTGACAAAACTGCCAACATCTATTGTGTCATAACCTACCTTTAATAACCTATTGATGTAACTGATTTTATGCGCAGTAGGTATAAAATCATGGATGCCTTGCATAGCATCTCTAGGGCATTCTATCAGTTTGAGTTGTGTCATCTTACTATTATGTTTGAATGATACCTACATTAAACTTCTCCACCGGTGCATTATTCGTTGCAGTAATACATTTGGAGATGATGCCTCTCGTATGCTTCGGATCTATGATGCCATCAGTCCATAAGCGTGCAGCGGCATAATAGGGTGAAGTTTCTTCTTCATACTTAGAACTTATCCTATCTAATATATCCTGCTGTTCTTGTTCTGTTGGTTCCTTGCCTTTTGCTTTCATGGATGCTACTTGGATTTGCATTAGCACCTTAGCTGCTTGCGTGCCTCCCATTACGGCTATACGTCCACTCGGCCATGAAAAGATAAATCTTGGGTCATAGGCCTTACCGCACATGGCATAGTTTCCTGCACCATATGAGTTGCCAAGGACTATACTTATTTTAGGTACGGTACTGTTAGAGACAGCACTCACCATCTTCGCTCCATCCTTTATAATTCCGCCATGCTCTGAGCGACTTCCTACCATAAAGCCAGATACATCATGAAAGAAAACAAGTGGAATTTTCTTCTGATTACAATTCATAATGAATCTCGCCGCTTTGTCGGCACTGTCAGAATATATGACACCGCCAAACTGCATTTCCTTTTTTGCATTTTTGACAACCTGCCGATTATTGATAACAACACCTACAGACCATCCATCTATGCGTGCATAACCACAGATGATGGTTTGTCCATACTCCTTTTTGTATTCTGTCAGAGAATCTTTGTCTAGGATGCAATTAAGTATTTCCCGAGTATCATACGGTTTGACTCTATCTGATGGAAAGCGCTTATATAACTCACTGGCATCATAGGCAGGATCTACGGCATCTATTCTATCGAAACCTGCTTTCTCCCTCTCACCAATTTTAGAGACTAGGTCTCTGATTGTATCTAGGCATTCTTTGTCATCCTTGCATTTGTAGTCGACATCTCCTGATATGGCGGTTTGCGTATGTGCACCACCTAGTGTCTCTTTATCTACTGTCTCACCTATAGCAGCTTTGACCAGATATGGACCTGCTAGAAATATACTTCCTGTTCCTTCTACAATCAGTGCTTCGTCAGACATGATAGGTAGATAGGCACCACCTGCCACACAACTACCCATAATGGCTGCTATCTGCGGGATGCCCATGGATGACATGACAGCATTATTTCTAAAGGTCCTTCCAAAATGTTCCTTGTCTGCAAAGACCTCATTTTGCATAGGTAAGAATACACCAGCACTATCCACAAGGTAGATAATCGGCAATTTATTTTCTATAGATATCTCTTGTGCTCGTAAGTTTTTCTTACAGGTCATAG
>CAZIMH010000215.1:0-5485 GCA_964540155.1 uncultured Saprospiraceae bacterium | reverse complement strand
TGCTGGCGTATTTGGATTCGATGCTTCTCAGTACGAGGGTGTACATGTAGAAGATTTGAGATTCTGAATCCAGATTAAAAGCGCTGTTTACTAATAGAATAGAATAAGAAAAGCCAGAGAAATCTCTGGCTTTAATTTTAATAAAGTTGCTGGTCAAAGCACTTTACAATTATATAAGTTCCCCTTCTTTAAGGTCAACTTTGTCTTTTATAATCTTCTTTTTAGTTCTCGGATGATAAAGTCTACACTAATACGATTTTAGCATTTAAAGTTCATTTCTAAACAATTTTAGCATCCTTAATTTCTAAAGAAACAATTTTTATTTCGTTTAGTACACTAATCCTCGAATTCCATTGATAAAAATATCTTTAGATCAAAACAGTTTATGGTATCTTTTTTGAATAGGTAATATGGATTTTATACCGTATTTCATTGAGACTGAAAACCTATTTACTGCTTTTACTAGCGGGATTCGCTATGTGCGACGTCCTGAATGGGCAGTCCTATAAGTCTGTAGATGTAGATTTATCAGACGAACTCATCGATTTAGTCTCCCTAAATAATAATCATATCCATCTTGTCACATCCAGGGGGATTTATGATTTCAATGATCTTATCCCCAATCTAATCAAGAAAGTGGATGAGGATAATCCTATCAGAAGTCCATTACAAACTTATAATAGACAGAATAATAATCATAGCTACTACCCACTCAAAATGGGCAACTTTATTTATTCTGACCGAAACCAAAATTTGAAGATAGAGGAGTCTGGTGATTTAGAACAAGGATTGATTTTGGTGACCAGAAGTGGCATAAAATGGTTGGTCAATACTTCTATGTATCAGCACCTTCATGGTAAATGGCAGTTTGCGAAGTCGGTTGGCCCTAAAGCGAGTAGAATATTAGATGGACAGACTTATCAGGATGAGCTGTGGCTCATTTATAAGAATGGTGGCGTCGTCCAAGTGGATGAGAATAAAGAAGTCAGAAATTATTCGAAGTTGGATGGACTTTATGATGAAAGCCCTTCCACAATATCAATTGCAGGAGACGGATCTGTATATGTTGGCCATAATGGTGGTCTGAGTATCATATCTCAGAATAATGTAGAAGCAGTTGACTTAAAATTGGACAACAACAGAGCTGAAATCATAGAGATAGAGCATGATAATAATGGTAAAGCCTGGTGTCTGACGAGAAGAGGAATGTATACCTATCAGGATAAAAAGGTATCTAAGGTTAATATAGATTTAGATAGGGAGGAAGCGTTAGTCTCTATTCATATTGCTAAGGATCAGAATGTCTGGGTATTAACCTCCAATAGGGTTTTAATTCTTCCAAACAACAATTTGGAATACTACTCAGTGAAAAACAACAGTAGAAATAATGATATCCTTTCTTTCTACCAGATCAGAGGAAATCAATATTATACAGACAATAGAGATGTTTACAAACTGGACAAGAAAAATGGAAAGTGGCAGGTAGATAAAAAGAAGAAAGTTCCTAGAAATGTAGTCCTCGATCATAACGAAAATCCGATTCTTTTATTCAAAAACAATAAAGGAACCTGTATCCATCGGAATCATGCCGGTGTAAAGTATCATGTCACGGTGCCAGAAGGGGAGAAACTGCAAAATCTTATCAATATAGAAGGCAAGAAATATTATGCCACTGCCTCTAATCTGTATAGATCTCAGTACAGAGACTTCAAATTAGTTAGCCATAAAGAAGATAGTTACTACAATGTACTATATAGTGTAAATGGTGAATATGTTTTTGCCCAGAATGGTATTTACAGATTAGACGATGATGTGATGACCCCGCTGCTGGCAAGCTATAACAATTCAATATTTCCATACTCTACTAATCAGTTTCTCCTCATAGACAAATTGGTCACATTTAAGGATAATAGCATTCAGCTATTAAATACCAGAGATGAAAGCATACAAGAATTAGGTATGCACCCAATTCGTATCCTGGATATAAAACAGACAGAGACTTCTGTTTGGATATTATCAGAGAAATCGCTGATTGCAATAGATAAATCACAGCTGTATCAAGGTAAAATCAGGACTTTAAAAGTAATACCGATATACCAAGAATTTGAAGAAGGACAGCTGCACAAATTCTCGAAGAATGAGCTTTGGGCAGTAGGCACAGATGCTATACTTAAAATAGATGTGGATAACCCTGTTACTATTTATAAGCCTTCTATGATGCTTATGAAAGCAGTAGATAAAAATGGTAAAGTGCTGGCGCAAGAATTGAAAAATGAATTTTCGGTTAAGGTAGCGCAATTGCCTGTGACATTAACCTACGTAGCCTCCAACCATTGGACGGATAATATCACTTATACCTTCCATACTAATAATGAAGGGCGCAACCTTTCAGAATGGAAGTCCGATAATACCTATGTGCTCGATGAGAAGAAGAGCGGTCAGTATGTCATTTCGGCTAAGTTTAAGGATGATATTTATGGTATGAATATCTATGCAGAGCCTGTCACGATCCACGTCGCAGAGCAAATAGTCATCAGTGGCAAGAAAGGAAACAAGCATCGAATTCCGTTTATTTTGATATCCTTGCTATCATTGTGCATTTTATATGTAATCTTTAAGTCTAAAATTGTGTTCAAATAGTCTACTATTAGAACAAAATTGTATACGACACTTAGATAATTTGGCGTTTTCCTTATCCATGATACATCAAAGAGGCATCTTAACATATTTCAGAATTATAGCGGCAGTTTGTTTTTGCGGCATCTACAGTCATACCTGTGTAGCCCAAAAAGGCGTAGAGGTAGGCGTGCACGCTGGATTATCGCATTATTTTGGTGATCTCAATCCTACGTTCACAATATCAGATCCTGGTTTTCAGGCGGGTCTGACCTTTAGAAGAAATTTCAATGAAAGATTGTGTGCGACCTTAGGTCTAGATTACGGGCGGATAGCAGGCTCGGATAGCAATTCATTCAATTCATTCGAACGTAATAGAAATCTGGATTTCAGATCCAATTACGTAGAAGCCAGCTTTACCTTCGAGTTTAACTTTTTTACTTACGTGCATGGCAGTGAGGACTATAACTTCACACCTTACCTTTTTGGAGGCTTTGTCGTAAGCCGATTCAATCCTATGACAGATCTGGATGGCACAACACACGCATTGAGAGATTTTACAACAGAAGGTGTAAGTTATGGCTTATCCTCAGGAGGATGGGTCTATGGATTTGGGTTTAAGTGGGATATAAATAGGGATTATAGTTTTAACGTCTTCCTCTCAGGAAGAAGATTATTTAATGACTATGTAGATGATGTTAGTAATAATTACCCGAGTCGAACACTTACAGATCCTATAGCAGCAGCGTTATCTAATAGATCTGGAGATATCAATTTCGGAGCGCCAGGCACCCAGAGAGGTGATGGATTTGAGAGAGATCAAGTCTACTTTTTAAGTGTAGGATTTCTACGCTACTTCGGTCCGCTAAATTGTCCTCCCATATCAAAGAATGTCTTTTAGTAATCTCTAGCCAACATGGTTCAGCATTATAATATCACACTTCCTTCTCATCCAAGGGGCTTCCATATTATTACTGACCAGGTGCTCACTGCACTACCCAAATTACCTGACACAGGTTATCTACAATTATATATACAACACACCTCAGCAGGGCTTACAATCAATGAGAATGCTGATCCAGATGTCAGGGTTGACTTCGAGAATATCTTCAATAAGATCGTGCCAGAGAATTTACCCTTCCTAAAGCACACGATAGAAGGACCCGATGACATGCCTGCTCACGTCAAAGCAAGTATGGTCGGTTTCCATGTTCAGATACCGATAGTAGATGGCAGATTAGCTCTAGGGACATGGCAGGGGATATACCTCTGTGAATTTAGAAATAGCGCTTCACCACGCCGACTTGTTGCTACCCTTATCAGCTGATTCCTCCACTATTATAATTGACTTAGGTTACAGGAAATGGTTAACTTGAGTGCCTATGCTACCTTTCGTTATTGAAGGATTGATATTTGGGTTGGGTCTGGCAGTTTCCCTCGGGCCTATCTTCATTGCACTTACGCAGACTTCAATAGAAGAAGGCGTGTGGCCAGGCATAACTGTTGGTGCAGGCATATGGATTAGTGATATACTCTTTCTTGTGCTCTTCTACAACTTCATTTCTGCGATTAAGAATGATATAGAAAGCGATGCCTTTCGTTTTTGGATGGGGATGTCTGGTGCTATTGTCATGGTTGGTTTTGGACTCTATCTGATACTTAAGAAACCAGTAATAGATTACAGTATCCGCAAACACAATTACAAGAACTATATTGGATTTTGGCTTAAGGGATTCCTTGTGAATTCTATAAATCCATTTACATTTTTCTTCTGGGTCAGTGTGATTTCTACCTACATTATAGGTAGGGATATTACCCATCCCCAAGCAGTGGTTCTGCTTAGCACGATCCTTATCGTCATCATACTCTCAGATACAGCTAAGGTGTTATTGGCCAACTCACTCAAAAAGAGACTCAATGCAAAACATGTGAACAGCATATCTAATTTCTCAGGCTTTATTCTGCTCGCCTTTGGCCTTTTCATGTTCTACCAAGTCATATAATAACAGACAATTTTGTCACAATCCAAGGTCTTGTAATCTTATTCTAGATAGGATTGATTATATTCGAATAAATCCTATTTAGAATAATAATTTAGTTGCTATGAAAGCTATTCTTTACGCCTTAGAAATTATCTTCTTTTTGTCCTTAGGAAATGTTGCACTAGGACAGTCGAGCTATAAAGTGAACAACCTTGGGACCTTAGAAGTCAGTGCGGTTGTAGACCCTATGGCGATTGATAATGATTTCTTTCCACTATTTAGTTATAAGGAAGCACCTAATCCTGTAGGTAGTCGTATCGTGGAAATCAAAGAACAGATTAATCAACTTTTTCCTAGAAAAGAGGGTAGTCAACTGGAGCAAAGATCTGTGCCAGAACCACCAGTTATAGAAATAGGATTTGAGGCTAATCCGAGACAAGCTAATACACCTACCGATAATACGATGGCGATTGGCTATGACGGCACTAATATCACGGCGGTCAATTCTAATCTTCAGTTTAGAGCAGAAGATGGATCATTAATAAGAAATTTTTCTCTCAATTCATTTTCAACGTCAATTGCTAATGGCGTGGGAAAATTCGATCCAAGAGTCATATTTGATCCAGAATCTAATCGTTATGCGATGGTATGGTTAGCTGGGACTAATAGTGAATCGAGTACGATTATTGTTGCCTTTTCTTCCAGCGATGATGTAAGAGAACCTTGGAATCTATACTCAATAGACGGAAGCCCACAAGGCCCTGGATTATGGTCTGATTATCCAATGATATCATTCACAGATAGTGAGCTTATACTTACGATAAATCTGATTTTAGAAGGCGAGCCTTGGCAGACAGGATTCTCAGAGACTCTAATCTATCAAATGG
>CAZIMH010000214.1:0-5585 GCA_964540155.1 uncultured Saprospiraceae bacterium | reverse complement strand
GCTAAAGTTGTTGTTATATTTATATAACCCAGAATATCAGCTACAGGGTGCCTGTGGCGGAAAAATTATTCCTATAGGTATCTGACATGTCCCAAAGTTTGTATGTAATACTAGATAATGACTCTGTCAATTAAGAGACTTTTGCCTATATTTATAATTCAGAAATCCTCTTGATCTTTAATTATTCTGAATTGTTTAGTAGCTTGTTCCTGACAACTTTTTTTTAAATCATTCCCCAATCACTATGGAGTATCGTAATTCTATTCTTCCCGTTTTAGTAGCACTTGTTTTCAGTTTCGTTCAGCTACAAGCACAATGTCCAACTTCTATTAGCTTAACAAGTCAACAAGATGTAGACGATTTTGAAATCAACTATCCTGACTGCTCTGCCCAAGGTTGGATAACTAATCTGGACCTAGGTGGAATAGACGATCTGTCAGGATTATCATCTATAAATTCAGTCCGAGGATCACTATTTGTTAACGGTAATAATTTTATAGATTTCTCAAGTTGGAATTCATTGGATTCTATCGACCATCTAAGCTTGAGAAGTAGCAGTAACTTAGACAACTTAACAGGCTTAGAGGGATTGTCTCATCTGAGAAGCTTTGAGTCTCGTAATTTGATAAGTAATATTGATGCTATAGGACACTTACCGATTTCACGATTGTTTATACTAAGAAGTTTAATTACGGATATTAATGGATTCAATGGAGTTATAGAAATGAGGGATATTATTATACTTCAAAATGACCTTTTGCATTCTATAACAGGATTCCAGAATCTAAAGAACACTACTTTTTCAATTTCTATAGATGACAATGTAATACTTGAAGATTTAAGCGGATTTAGTAATCTTGAATTTGTTGGATCCAATCTTAGATTAACCGATACCCGAATTACAGATTTGTCAGACTTCAGCTCATTAGTGGCCATTGACAGGACATTTGGTCTCATCGAAAATGATTTGCTCACAGACATTTCTCAACTATCTCAATTGCTCTATGCAGATGGTATTGAGCTAAGAGATAATCAATTACTAGATGAATGTTGTATCGCTAGGTCACTTAATACCTCGAGTATAATTAATCAGACTATCATAATAAATAATAATACGAATTGCAAAAATGTTGTTTCTGTTATCAACTATTGCCTTGACTCTGATAATGATGGGATTTTAGATACTGATGATAATTGTCCTAATTCTGCAAACCCTACGCAGTCAGATTTTGACAGTGACAACGTCGGCGATGGATGCGATAATTGTCCATTGATAAGCAACCCATCACAGGCTGATGCTGACGCTGATGGCATAGGAGATGTTTGTGATTCAGGACAGACTGAAATTGGCGTTAGAAATGATTTAGGGGACATATATAATTTCAGTAGAACAAATGGAATAATACTAAAGTCTATAGACAATAATTGCTATAGATTAATAGTGAATATCAATGGAGGTCTTGAAACACATCTGGTAGATTGTCCGTAATAGAATAACACAATCTTAATCGATATTGAGGTCAGTTATAAGATAAAAGGGCTAAGCTTTTGTCAGTTGTAGATGGCCACAAGTCAGATATATAACCAGTAGTTTTTAGAAAAATTACACCCTTTACTAGAATAAACCCAACTACCCCAACCCTTCGCCTAACTTCTTCAGCGCGGCCTCTATCCCAGGTACATGTCCGCCACCTGCAGTCGCAAAAAATGCTTGACCACCACCGCCACCTCTAATTTCGGTAGCCATATCACGTACAAGTGTGCCTGCATTAAGACCTTGACTTTCTACGAGACCTTTACTAATCATAACCATCAGCTGCGCCTTGCCACCGCTTTCCATTCCTATAGCGTATACGCCATCACCCAGTTCCTTCTCCATCTCGAAGAGCATCGTCTTAGCCGCTTTGGCATCTGATAAGTCTATTTTCTCAGCGAGAAACTGATAGCCATTCTTACTGACCACTTTCTGCTTGAGGTCTCCTTTAATATCACCGGCCTGCGCTGATTGTAATTTCTCTATCTGTTTCTTGAGCTTCTTATTTTCTTCCTGTAAGTCAAGAACAGAATTATAGACATTCTTAGGGTTCTTAAATACACCTTCGATAGAACCTAGTGTGCTTAGTCGTTCTTCCAGATACGCTTCTGCAGCGACGCCTGTGAGCGCAGTAATCCGTCGCACACCGGCAGCTATACCCGTCTCTGAGGTAATTTTAAAGAGACCTATAGATCCTGTAGAATCTACATGACAACCACCACATAGCTCCGTCGAATAATTTTCGTCAAAGGTGATCATCCTCACAGTATCTCCATACTTCTCGCCGAAGAGCATCATCGCGCCTGCCGCTTTGGCTGTCTCTATATCTATAGACCTTTTTTCATCTAATAGGATATTCTCCCTTATCTTCTGATTGACTATTTGCTCTACTTCTTTAATCTGATCATCAGTCATCTTTTCGAAATGAGAGTAATCGAATCTCAGCAAATCTTCCTTCACCAAGGAGCCCTTCTGCTGGACATGCGTGCCTAGAACTTGTCGCAGTGCAGCATGCATTAGATGCGTAGAGGTGTGATTGCTTTCTATAGACATACGACGCTGAGCATCTATCGTGGCCTGAGCTGTATCTTTTATATTATCAGGGATCTCATCTACATAGTGGATAATGACATTGTTCTCCTTTCTGGTATCTAGCACCTTGAGACTATTCGGTCCGAATCTAAGATAGCCGGTATCGCCTACCTGACCTCCACCTTCCGCATAGAAAGGTGTCTTGTCTAATATGAGCTGATTAAAGGCCGTCCCTTTTTCTTTCACGATTCTGTACTTCAACACTTTGACGTCATCTATTTGATTGTGGTCATAACCCAAAAATGCTGTATCAGTCCCACTATGCACTTCCATCCAGTCGCCCACTTCTTTGCTGGCGTCTGCCCTACCTTTCGCTTTTTGGTCTTGTAGGGCCTTCTCGAAACCATCTTCATCTACTCGCCATCCCTTCTCTTCTGCTACCAATCTTGTCAAATCAAACGGAAATCCGTAGGTGTCATAAAGTACGAAAGCATCTTGACCACTTAGGGTCCCATCATCTACTTTTAAGGCTTCCAATCTCTTCAGACCATCTTCTAAGGTTTTCAGAAATGATTTTTCTTCTTGCAAGATGACCTTCTGTATAAATTCCTTCTGCTTATCTAGTTCAGGGAAGACATCCACGAACTGCTTAGCGAGCATCGGGACCAAGGTGTTGAAGAAGGGTTCTTTTATACCTAAAAACGAATAGATATATCTGGTAGCTCGTCTGAGGATTCTTCTTATCACATAGCCTGCACCTGTGGCGCTCGGCATCTCTCCATCAGCTATGGTGAAGGCGACCGCACGTATGTGGTCAGAAACAACCCGCATCGCAATATCTGTCATACTATCTCCACTGTAATCTCCAGTGTACTTGATGCCTGTCTTCTCTTGCAGATAGGTGATATAGGGCGAAAACAAGTCTGAATCATAATTGGCCGTTTTCCCTTGGATGATCATACATAAGCGTTCGAAGCCCATCCCCGTATCTATATGCTTCTCTGGCAGCGTCTCTAAAGCACCACTGGCTTTTCTATTGTATTGTATAAATACCAGATTCCATATCTCTATGACCATAGGGTCATCCATATTGACCAAGTCTTTACCTGGTTTGGCAGCTCTGGCAGCATCATCTCTCATATCATAGTGAATCTCACTGCAGGGCCCACAGGGTCCAGTGTCTCCCATCTCCCAGAAGTTATCTTTCTTATCGAAAGGGAGAATGCGTTCTTCTGGGATATACTTCTTCCAAAAATTGGCCGCATCCTCATCTAAGGTCGTCCCATCAATTTTATCTCCTTCAAATACAGTAATATATATGCGCTCCTTATCCAGTCCATACTTATCCACCAGCAACTCCCACGCATAATCGATGGCTTCCTCTTTGAAGTAATCTCCAAAGGACCAATTGCCTAACATCTCAAACATCGTATGGTGGTAAGAATCACGACCTACTTCTTCCAAGTCATTATGCTTCCCAGATACTCTCAGGCACTTCTGAGTATCAGCGATTCGGCTATTGCTGGCCTTTTGATGACCAAGAAAGGCATCCTTAAATTGGTTCATACCGGCATTGGTAAACATTAGCGTAGGATCATCTTTTACCACGATAGGTGCCGACTTCACAATCTGGTGGCCCCTAGATTCGAAATAGTCGATGAATGTCTTTCTTATGTCTTCTGATCTCATCATTCTGAAGAAGAATATTTATATTATAAAATTTATATATATGTTAACTATTCTATTTCAAGACGTTAGTTAACTATATGTCCTTATTAGTCAGATAGTTTATATATCACAGAATAATCTATATATCAAATATTTATAGGACATTTATTTTGTAAATAACTCTCACAAAGTTATTTTCGTCAGCGCAAATAGTCCCCTAATCATTTCGCGATAGCTAAACACTGCCAAAACTAACTACTAATTCTAACATTGGCGAAATAGTATGAGAAGAGAGAAATACATTTTTAATGATAGCACATTAAAGTATGAGAAGGCGACGTCTACACCAGGCCAACGCATTCTTAAAGTACTAGGGTTTCTTGCTATCGTTCTACTGTGTTCCGTTGGTCTATATACTGCTGCATATACAGTTATCCCTACGCCTAAGGAGATTGCGATGCAAAGAGAAATGAACCAGATGGAGTACCAGTTCAGTTCCCTCACAACTGATTTTGAAAAAATATCTGGGCAGTTAGAAAATTTACAAGAAAAGGATGCCGAAGTGCATCGTATGATATTTGGTATAGACCCTATAAATGAGTCCATCTGGGAAGGGGGTACCGGGGGTAGCGCAGAAAACCAATATTATACCTCTGTCTCTAATTCAGAGATGTTTATCACTGATGCACAGGACAAGGTCAAAAAATTAGAATACAAACTTAATCTTCAAAGAAACTCCCTTGATACGATATACTCTCTAGCCAAGCAAAGAGAAGAAAAATTAGCCTCCATACCTTCTATCAAACCAGTCCAGGAGGACAAACTGAAAAGAAAACTGAGACACATGTCAGGTTATGGGATACGAATCCACCCTGTACATAAGGTCAACAAATTCCATAAAGGCATAGACTTTACAGCACCACGTGGCACTGCGATACAGGCGACTGGTAATGGCGTCGTCTCCAGAGTGCAGAAAAGAAGAATAGGTTATGGCAATAATGTAATTATAGATCATGGCTTTGGATATACGACTATGTATGCGCATATGAAGGAAATCCATGTGAAAAAGGGAGACAAAGTAACCAAGGGCCAGCAGATAGGCACTATAGGCAGTACGGGCACATCCACCGCGCCTCACCTACATTATGAAGTAAGAATTAATGATAGACCAGTAAATCCTATAGATTACTGTATGGATGGTTTGTCTCCAGAAGAATATAAGGAGCTTGTCACAAGAGCGGCAGCTGCTAACCAATCCTTCGACTAAGGACTGGAAAAATCAAAAACCAGCTTAAGCATTGTATTCTAGTACTAAGGATATAATGACCAAAACTCGAACCAATCACTTTCC
>CAZIMH010000213.1:0-5614 GCA_964540155.1 uncultured Saprospiraceae bacterium | reverse complement strand
ATACGGACACATGGCCCTCAACCATGCCTGTCTACCAGTTCCAGCACTGGGGCTTCTTTATAGAAGTGCCAAATGTCGTAATTCCTAAAGCAATATCAAACAATCAAGTCCAACTTATATTCATTATTCTTTTTCTTAGAAACATTAGTCAGTTAAATACCTACTAATACATATTGAAACTATCAACATATGTGTATATTGTACTGACTTTATTACCCTAAATTAAGAGACTGGCTCGCCATTGGTGTTGTTAGTCTCTTTCAGTTTTATCCTCGTTTCTCTGCTTTCCTTCCACAATACATACTGATATTCTCTACCAGCCATGATATAGATAAAGATGCCTATCAGCAATATTCCTGGTAACTGATTGTAAATCCCAAAGACGATGAATCCTACAGCAAATACGCGTCCGACAAGATGAGCGATGAAGGTGGCCTTGACATGATTCATTTTATAGGCTAGCAGTGCTCTCAAAACCCGACCGCCATCCATAGGAAATGCAGGAACTAGATTAAATCCCAAAAGAATCAAATTCATCCAAAATATATAATACATGAATCCAACTGGATGAACCAAAATATTTACGACATCTTCCATGTCAGGATTCAAACTGGTAATCCCTATTAATCTGGATCCGACGAATATCACAGCAGCAATAATAAGATTCACTAAAGGTCCTGCCAGTGCAATGATCAATTCTCCTTTAGGCTCTTTCGGCATACCCTCTAACCTGGCTACTCCTCCAATTGGAGTCAGCAGGATATCTCTGGTGCCTATCCCGAAATATCTTGCTGCCAAGGCATGGCCATACTCATGCAGTACGATACAAAGGAATAAAGTCATAAAGAATAGAGAAAAAGCTAATCCTTGGTACAGCGTCAATTGTTTGCTTATCCATACATAGGCGACTAACAAAAGGCTAAAGGCAAAACTCCAATGAAAGTACACAGGTATGCCAAAGTATCTTCCTGCGCCTAACTTATATCCCAATCTTCTCATGCCGTGCGACTTAAGTCAAAAGATTTGTAATGGTAGATAATTAAGAAAACTGTTGCAAATAAGACCATTGAAGTAATTAGGTAGGCATAGATAATGTTATTACCAGTTTGGTAGAATGGCTGTGTGAAAATTAATAAGAGGATCACTCTTAAAATTACATTGGACATAAAGAAAATACTTCCCGACCTTCCAAAGTATTGGTTCGGCACATTGCGAAATAGATAGGTGATTCTGGCGATTCTAGTTCCAGAATTAGTAATCCCCAAGATGAACAGTAAGAATAAAAAGGTCGCCGTAGAGTGTGTCATATATTGTACTAAGAATATTATCCCAGTCAAGAAGGTGAGTATCAAAGTTATAAGTGGTAGTGATATTCTAGTAAACAAATATTTCAAAGTGAGGCCTGTGCAAATGGCCCCTAGTGCATAGGTCATTTTAGAATTAGCATATACATCTCCACTTTCTTGCAGGTGATTATCCACATAGGATACACCCAGATAAAATGCCTCCATTAGCATGGCGAGGAACACCATATAAGATAAGACGCCAAACCAAAATACATTCTTATTAGAGGTAAGATATCTCCAACCTGTCTTGAGTCGTTCGAAAATAGAACCAACCTCATTTTTACGTTCTATTAGTGGTTTGTATTTGATGAGTAATATGATGCCAAATGCCACACAATAGGTGCTCATGTCCAATAAAAATATCTTCTCTATAGGCCAAGGTGTAACATCCATGCCTATATCTATGCTTGTGCCTAATACCTGGAGCATGCCGCCCTCTGTTCCTTCTAATAATAGGGTGGCAACAGCGCCGGCAGAAACGGTGGTACACTGTCCGATGATCTCCAGAAGTGAGGTCATCTTAGAATATTTTTCTTTGTGGGTTATCTCCTGTACAAAGGCATATAAGTTAGGATAGTGAATATTGTAATGGAGAAAAGTAAATACAAATACACTGGCCACCACTGCAATAGGTAATTCTGACACCATATGTCCGTATCCGCTTACCACTGCCAAATAAGAAGCACCTATCGCGGTAATAAATAGGAATAGTTTTTTACGATCGTACTTATCTACTAGTGTGCCACTCCAGGGCACCCAGAAAAGTGAACATATATTAGTTAGTAGATAGATGATACCGAAAAAACCCAACATGTCCTTTTGAGCAAAATACCATGGTATGGCGATCATGCTGATGCCTTGCGCTATACCAGAGATGGCATTAGCAATAAATAGGAGGATGATGGCTTTTCTATTCAAGGGTGGGCTACTTTCCGTCAGTTTTCGGAAGGTACCATGTATTCGTGTAGGACTTCCATTTTTGTGGTAAAGTATACATATTGTCCCAGAAACTGTCCATCTAAGAGTTTTAAGAATTTGCTTAAGGCTTGTAATCCTTGTTCATCATAAATCTTCTTGGACAGAAAAGTAAACTGTATCGCGTAGCTTTTATCACCGTCTTCAGACTCTACTAAAATCTCATTTACCTGAGAAGCTACTATGACCAGACCATCAGTAACCTGAGGTAGAAACTGTGATATCATCGCATCCAACCATTTCGCAGATAACTCATCGCTAATCTTTAGCGTGATGTTATAAATCAGTGGATTTGTGGTAGCTATATTTTTAGATATCATCTCCCCGTAATACTCTGAATCTTTTCCTTGCCTCTATGGCGAAGGTGCTGTTAGAAAAGTCGACAAATAGTTTTTCGTAGAGTTCCATTGCCTTTTCCGAATCATCAAGCTGATTATCATAGAGCATAGCTAGATTAAACAAGGCATTGTCAGCTCTGATTTCTTCATTGTACTGAGTATATACAGTCGTGTATAAATCTACTGCAGCAGTATAATCTCTTAGCTTAGTATACAGCTCTGCTTTTTGAAATAGTATATCATCTTCCAGAGAATGTTTAGGGTAGATGGATGTAATAGAATCCAGTTTGCCAAAGGCCATGTCATACTTATTCTGCAAGGTCAGCAACTCTGCTTCTGCAAACATTTTTAGTGGTACATCTGTCGTATCCAGCCCCATATTATCCACAATAAATACGGACATATCTATAGCATCATTAGAGATCAGTCTGGATGTGGCTGATTCTAGTATATCGAATTGTTCCTGTGCCCAAGCGAACTCACCTGCATAGTATGCGAGCTTGGCATTCCTATATCGAGACACCTCTCCTAAATGTTCCTCTTTAAAGTCTTTCTCTACCTGAGAATATAGTAGCGTAGATTCCCAGATTTCACCTTGCATGAGGTAGTAATCAGCGAGTGATATCTTACTATTTGCTCTTACATATCGGTTGATGCTGGAAAGACTGATAAGATTATCCAGAACATCTATAGCCTTAGGAAGGTCATTTTTATATATAGCCAAAAAGTCAGCAAAGTCCTTGACGATGTGCTCTGTACGAGAGTTGATGCCCATCTCTGCAATAAAAGTTTCATACGCTTGCTCGAGAGAGTCCAAGTCTGACTGTTGGTGGTCCAGATTCTTAGTTATTTTTACTCTAAGTGTCTTTAGTGCAGCGGCTTTAGCGGTGACATAGTGATTATTAGTTACACCTTTTTTAGTAGTGATGTACTCATAGGCCTTCAGTGCGGTATCATAATCTCCAGATCCTCTAGCGATATTGGCTATGTTAATCACACGCGTACCATCTTCCTCATTCTTTCTATCCAGTGCTCTGGCTTGTCTGAGGGCACTATTGTAATCTTCTTTTTCTATAAATACCCATTCTAGAAGTTCAGGGTATACATTGCTTTCAGGCTCAGATTGGATTTTATCATACAGCTGTTGGCGCATAATCTCCAGATCATCCTTGGATGTCAGATATCTCTGGAAGGTGGTCTTATATCTTTCTACCTGCGTCGGATTTAGTGCAGCTGCTTTGATATAATATTCAATCATCTTAGGGATATTACCCTTACGCTTGTATAAATCTGCCAGATTATTGATAAATATTTTATCGTTGCCAGTTATCGTTTCTGCTCTGTCATAGGTCTCTATGGCCAAGTCATACTTAGTCAATCTTGTAAATGAATTACCTAGATTATTGATAATAGAGATATTGTTAGGCATCTCTTCTATGGCTTTACGATAACTTGCTTCTGCCTCCTCAGGTAGGTATTGTCTTTCTTTCAGATTACCCAGTGTGACATATAGTTGTACATGGTCAGGCTTTTTCTTGAGTTCTTTATTAATAACACTTTCTGCTGTACTATAGTCCTCCATAGCCAACAGTGACTGGATATATTGCTCAAAATAGTAGTGAGAAGTGGGTTGCTTGTCGTAGAGCTTTTTATATACAGTAGCAGCCTTCTCATACTCACCAGAAATGAAGTATTGGCTTGCGAGCTTGGAATCCTGTGCAGATAGTACGACAAAGCACAGTGAAAAGGTAATTGTAAATATGTATCTGATCATATTGCTGTATTTCCTGTTAGCAGGTTTTCATATATACATGAATACTAACGAAATAGGGTAGAATAAGATTCTTAAAAAGAAGCTAATTAAATGACAGGTTGGCAAGAATGATGCAAAGATAGGTGCTATAAATGGGAAAGGCCACAACTAATGTCGTGGCCGTTCAGATTATTTTAAAAGCTAGTACTTCTTTTCGGCAACGCTAATATAGGGCAGTAATTACAAATTTGGAATTTGAGAAAGGGTAATATTTATATGAGTATTTTGTTTAACACAAGTGAAGTGCTTAGGCTTAAATGGTTAAACCTTCTGACTTACTAGGTCCCTATACTTGTTATTAATCGTTACAAACTTGGTTTTGAACTCAGCGACCTGTTGTTTTAAGTTGTCACTCAGAATGACATCCCCTTTTCTTAACTCTTCCAATTCTTTAAACTTAGCGTCCATTACATCAGTGGATTTTTTGAGTTCAGCTAATGCATGATGTGTATCATAATGCTTCTTCTCCCAGTATGTACAGTCCTGTTCAGCTTTGTTAAGTTTGGTTTTGAGCAGTCTTATCTCTCTTTCCATAACTCTGATTTGATTGATTTGCTCTGCTTGTTTTTCGTATTTCTTCTGATAGTCATTGCTGCTATCTGTCATTTTTTCTAATCTAGAACTGGTGTTTTTAAGCTCTTTTTCCAGCTTTTGTCTTTCAGTTCGCCAGTTTTCGCCTGCTAATACGTCTCTAGCGTATTTTTCCTTCAGCTTCTCATGCTCCTTTTTGAGCTTCTCTCTGGTTGTTTCCACCCGTTCGCTCTCTGTCTTATATTGGCTTGATTGGCTTCTAAGTTGTGCTATTTGCTCTTCAAAAGCCGA
Organism: uncultured Saprospiraceae bacterium; assembly: GCA_964540155.1. Taxonomy (GTDB): domain Bacteria; phylum Bacteroidota; class Bacteroidia; order Chitinophagales; family Saprospiraceae; genus RFSX01. Next base: position 320 of record CAZIMH010000213.1, on the reverse strand, counting down.
CAATTTGGACTTCTGATCCTTTTTCAGCTGCTGCGTCTCGTGAGTTAAGGCCTGGAATTCTCTCTTCCACTCATCAGATCGTTGTCTGTGGCTTTCCACTTGATTGGTTTCCTTTTTTAGTTTTTTATTGAGATTGCTGTTTTCTTTTGTTAGGTCTTCTGACTGTTTTTTCCAGGTGGCAAACCCTTTACTTGTCATTGATTTGCCTATTAACCAGCCCAGACCGAGCAAAAAAACCGAAGCGATGGCTAAGACGAGGTAAGAGATATGCATGGTACTAACCTATTTTATGAAGTCTCAAAAATTTGAAGCCCAAAGAT
>CAZIMH010000212.1:0-5648 GCA_964540155.1 uncultured Saprospiraceae bacterium | reverse complement strand
CCATTTAATATATCGTCTAAATTAAAGTCTCTTGTTACAGGAACAGCTTCACAGCCATTATCAGCAGCCATGGTCACTGAGAATAATGGGCCTACAATTGTAGTTTGGACAGAAGGTCCAGATAGGATAGTCGTACTTCCATTGTCCAATATTGTCCAAGTCGTAGGTGTGCCTGCAGGGTTTGTAAGCATTATCATATTGCCCGTAGGACTACATGCAATTAAATCCAAATCAAAGAAGGCAGAATTAATCAAATCCTCTAAGTCTATAGATTGATTTTGGACACTGGTGCCACAGCCATTAAGTGTTGTAATCGTATAGTCTACTCGAATCACTTCAGATCTATTGAAAGTCAAAGTGAAGGGACTACTTGTAAATGTATTCCCATTTACAGACCATGATTGTAAATATGCTTGGTTACCTATAGAGCTATCCTCAAATCTTATTGTCACCTCGTCCCCTGAACAAGTCAAAGGCACTGCATCAAACTGGGCAACTGGCGTCTCTATAAATTGTCTTATATCAAATGTTTCAGTAAATGGACCTGAACAGCCATTATCTAAATCTATTGTCACACTAAAAACGTCACCAGTAATAGTAGTGGTAACTGTGTGAAGACCAACTTCATTAGTTATAATGCCGCCATCATTTATTGTCCAATTAGCCACAATGCCAGTTGGGTTAACGATGTTTACTGTTGTACCATTAGCGGTACATGTTACTACGCTGATATCTATATCTGGCGTAAGGAAATCATTGGCATTGAAGGTCTCTGATAACGTTCCAAAACATGTGTTATTGAATGTAGCATTAACCGTAAATGACGATGATGTTATCGTCGCAGTCACCAGATTACCTGAAAGATCTATTGTGTTATTCCCATCCTGAATATTCCAAGATACGTTAGAGTTTGTCGTATTTGTAAAGCTAAATAAGTTCCCGTTAGGGCCACATGAAATTAGCTGTACTGAAAAAGCAACATCTATTAAATCATCCAGATTGAATGTCTGTGTTGCAGGTATAGCTTCACAACCATTATTGGCCACCATCGTTACAGAAAATATTCTACCATTGACTGTAGTTTGGACTGAGGCCCCTGATAAAGTTGTGGAATTTTGTCCATCATTAATGGTCCATGTTGTTGGCGTGCCAGCTGGATTGGTAAGCATAATTGTGTTACCGCTAGCCGAGCAAGCAATCAAGTCAAGTTCGAAGAAGGCTGAGTTTATCAGTTCTTCAAGATTGATAGATTGGTTTTGTGAACTTGAACTACATCCATTAGTAGTCAAGACACTGTACTCTACTATTATAGTTTCACTTCTATCAAAGGTCAATGAGACAGGACTGCTCGTAAATGTAGTGCCATCTATGACCCACTCTTGGGTGAAATTATCATCACTGATTGTGGCATCTTCAAATAGTACAGTAACCTGATTGCCTGAGCATGAAATAGGAACCGCAGTAAACGCCGCTACCAAAGGTGACCTGAATTCATCTATGTCAAATGATTGTGTAAATGGACCTGAACATCCATTACCTAAGTCTATAGTAACACTAAAAAAGTCACCTGTGACAGTTGTAGTTACTGTATGCCCCACAGCTGATGTAGTACCAGAACCATTCATTATGGTCCAGTTGGCTACAGTTCCACTTGGATTTATAATATTTATAATATTTCCATTCGGGCCACACGCAACTAATTCTATATCTATTTCTGGAGTCAAAAAGTCATTGGTGTTAAATGTCTCAGTCAGTGTACCATAACAATTATTATCATAGTTCGCAGTTACTGTAAACGACCCAGATGCTATGGTAACAGTTGCAAAATCACCAGATAGTGAAATCGTATTATTCCCATCTTGTACTGTCCAAGTGACATTGGCTCCTGTGTTATTTGTCAAGGAAAAGGTGTTACCTGCAGCACTGCACGATACTAGCCACACATCAAAAGCATTGTCTATAAATTCATCAATGCTAAAGGTCTCACTGATAGGTCCGACATCACAACCATTGTCATTTTCAAAGGACACTGTGAAAACATCAGTAGGTACACTTACAGTTGTACTTGGACCTGAAGCTGGTTGTGTGATCCCGTTGGCATCAGTGATTAACCAATTAGTGGGTGTGCCAGCGGGATTAGTCAGTTGTATTAGGTTTCCAGCAGCCGAGCATGAGAGCAAGTCTACTTCGAAAAATGGACTGTTGACTAAATCATTAAGATTTATAGATTGATTCTGAATACTCTCACATCCCTCCGGTGTGACAATACTGTAATCAACCCTTATTGTTTCTGTTCTGTCGAAAGTCATGGAGAAAGGACTGCTCGTAAACATCGATCCATTCACTGACCACGATTGCGTGTAATTACCATCTCCTATGGTGCTGTCTGAAAATTGTACGGTTACTTGATTTCCAATACAATTCAAAGGAACAGCTGTAAACTCAGCCGTTGGTGCCACGCCTCCTACACTAATAACTGTGTCTTTGATTCTTGTACAGCCATCACTTTCTCTCTCCGCTTCAATCCTAACGGTATATTGCCCTGCGACTGGATACGTAAAAGTTTGATTTGGTCCTGTAGCTACAAATGCTGGATCCATATTAGGCCAGTCAAAAAACCAAGTGAAGTTATCTGCATTACTAGAGGCTACTGAAAATGATACAGTGTTGCTTCCATTACAATTGGTGCCTTGAACATTACACTGTGTAAATTCGATGGCATCTGTACATGGGACAACATTTACTTCAAAATCTCTTCTGACCTCTGAGAGTAATACACCATTTCTGAATTCTTGCATACAAACTCCAACTAGATAAGTACCTAAGGTACCTGGTGTTGCTGTTAAGAGTCCGGTTTGTTGATCTATAGTCAATGGTACACCTGATCCAAGAACATTTGTCAGAGAGTGTCCACTACTGAATACTACATCATCATATGGTGGTGCTGAAGCGACCGAAGGAAATGGATTTTCAAAACTTGCTCCTGATGATGGTGTACATAAACTATATACGATCTCATCACCATCTGGGTCTACACCAGAATGATCAAATACAAATGGCTGGTCTTGGCAAGCAAATATTTCTGCCCATTCATTGAAGACTGGCTGGCTATTGCATTCTTCGAGTGCTTCTATTCCAATAAAAGTATGATAGGTTGCTCCGACTTGGAGCGGGTTATCTATGTTGTTAAGTATTATATTTCTGCAGCATCTCTGATATGAAATAAAATATCCCAATTTATTGAATGGAAGTGTCAAGGTGTCTCTATAGATAGCCTCTTCCACACATAGATTTCCAGTATTTCCTATTACGCAATCTTCATTCAAGTCAGCTAGGATTACCTGTCTTGTTTCTATAGGTACGAAAGTTCTCCCTAGTTCATCACCTAGAGTCGTTTGCAATGCTCCAAACCTGTCGAAAATTCCAAAGGTTGCAGGGTCATCTAATGGGGCATCATCTGCGCCATTTTCACAATCTCTCCTAAAAGTTAAGGTAACTTCATACTGATCACCACCCAAACATCTGTATGTCATGTTTCCACCGACGATGTGGGTAGCTTCTACATTAAGTGGAAGAAAACTGACTGTAATTATTACAAGCAGTATAAATCTTAGATTTTTTAGATTAGTCATAAGGCTAGACTTTCTGGCTTGTCAATTTTTAATTAAGTACTCTTACTCGAACGATTTCTGCTTTTCTTTGCTTTGATGCTTCTACACTGTAGACTGACAATCTCCTATTATTATATGAATCAGAAATCGATTTTGAGGATGTTTCCTCACCGTAAGAAATTTCTATTACTTGCAGTTTTCCTTGGTTTATATACGGAAGTAACTTTCCTCCAGCGTATTGTTGAATCTCATTTTTAATTGTCCAAATCCTTCTCTGGCCCAACGCAAGATTATACTTGTTCGCTGCTCTTGGACTCGCGAATCCTTTAAGTGATAACTCTATAGATTCACCGGCATCCAATCTTTCTGCTAATTTATCTATGAATAAACGCATTCTAGAAAATCCGCCTTTCACATCAACTTCAAAGAAATTGTCAACATCATTTTCAGCACTATACTTGCTGTCACCATTCAAATTTTTAGCATATTCAGATTTGAATTCTTCCTTCTTAGCGATATATGGATAATAGGTGTCTGTATAACTGTTTTCTGAATATAGTTTTCTACTTCTCTGATCCGGTCGGTCATTATCAAAGTAAACGACAACTGGTAGATACTCATTTAGATTAATGAAAGTTTTGTCAAAGTAAATCTTCTTGGTTATGGTGCCATTATCAAAGTCTGTCGCAGTAAAGATGAGTTCCTTTGATTCATATCCATCTCTCTCAGCTACTATCCTATATTCTCTACCGCCGATAATATCATATTGGAAAGAATTGCCGTTTGGCTGAGAGATTATAATAGGTGGATTATCTGGATTTGAAAGATCATATAAGGTGACAGTTGCACCATTTAAAGCCAATTGCTGAGGAGATAAGAATGTAAGTACATCCAATTTGCCCTCTATAGGTGACAAATAAATTTTCTTAGTAATTGGTTCATCACAGTTTTTCGTTATAAGTGAAGTGGTATCTGGCTCAAAACCAGCTTTCTCTGTGATGATTGTATATTGCTTATTACATTTTAGTTTGAAATCATGGTCATGAGTCAACTGTTCTAAATTGTCATACAACAACTCATTTGTGACTGCATCATATATCCTTACACGTGCACCCAGTAATTCTTCTTCGGACAAGCCATCGAAGACTAGTGCATTCATGTCTACTTCTATTTCTTCTATGTCAGCTCTATATATGTCGTAACAACAAGCTTCAAAGCCTTCCTCCAAATACATTGAACCAGTTCTGTTAGAAGAGAAGTGCGCTTTCGTGCCCTCATCATTTAGTGTGTAGTATACATCGTGGAAACTTGTGTTTGTAGGCGCTTTCAGGTTAACCGGAACCTGATCAGCATCTCCACCAATATTATAACTATATATGTCATAACCACCCATTCCTAGATAGCCATCAGAACTGAAATATAATGTGTTTGAATTTGAATGGTAGAAAGGCGTGAGTTCATCATAAGAAGTGTTTACCTCTGCTAGATTTGTAGGTGCGCCATATTCTCCATCCTCAATTTTAGAGTACCATATATCAAGACCACCTTCACCACCAATTCTATCTGAGACAAAGTATAGATATTCTGTATCTGACCCAATATCATACCCTATCGCTGGTTGAGTGCTTGTATATTGATTATCATTTATAATGGCCGGTAATTTGACACCGTTCCCAAATTCATTGTCCTTGGAAACACTTTTCATGTATAAGTCACATCTTATATCAGTGCTGTTAGCATAATGACAAATGGTGTAATACATTTTAGTGCCATCATGAGAAAAAGCCGTGTGTGCCTCATGGTTTATACCCGTTCTCTCCTCAGTGACCTGATCGTTTTGTTCTTCGTTCTGTGTATCTTGACTTCCACCGTCAGTCAAAATTTTACTATATAATTTGTTGGGACTATTATTATCTTCTGATTCAAATCTTAAAGAAGAATAGTATAATTCATCATCTCTTTCAATGGCGCCAAAATCAGAGTAAGGGGTATTTACAGAACCGCTTAAATGCTCTACTGTAACACCCTCTACTGGAT
>CAZIMH010000211.1:0-5671 GCA_964540155.1 uncultured Saprospiraceae bacterium | reverse complement strand
TTTGTAACAATTTGCCTTAAATCCACGTTTCCTTCTCAGTCTCTAAAGATTATAAGATATGAAGCAGATTGCGATAATAATAACCTCCGTATTAATGTCGATAAACCTTATCGGCCAATCACCAGTAGGAATATGGAAGACTATAGATGATATATCCGGTGACGCCAAATCACATATAGAGATATATGAAGAAAATGGTAAGTTATATGGCAAAGTCGTCAAACTGCTCATGAGTGACCCAAGTACGTTATGTACGGAGTGCAAAGATGATCTCAAGGACCAGCCGGTTCTGGGGATGGTACTCATGAAAAATCTTGTACCTAAGAAAAACTACTGGGAAAAAGGCACTATTATGGACCCTGAAACGGGTAAATCTTATAAGTGTAAAATCTATATGGAATCGCCAGATAAACTAAAAGTAAGAGGATACATTGGTATAGAAGCGCTAGGTCGTAATCAATATTGGCATCGCGTATAGACTTCATATTACAGTTTTTGTATATATGTTGTAATTTAGGCGCTAATTTCAGACATTAAGATATCCATCTATGCGCCTACTATTCCTTTCTCTCTGTATCCTTTTTCTACTTCCCAAGGCTAGTACACAACAACTTGACCTCAGTGGTTTTGAGATTTCGGTAGATCAAGACAGATTTACAGACTTCCTAAGAGATACAATATTGGAAGATAAGAATCATGTAATCGGCCTCAGAGTGGGATTTTATGGTTCCTATGCCAATAGTTATTATCTCGGATTACCGTGGGTAAGAGAAACTGTAGATGCACTCTGGTTGGATGAACTCATCTATAACAGAGGTGTGGATGTAGAGACCATATCCCATAATTTCACTTTCACTGTTAACGGATTTAGCCCTCGCCTTATATCAGATGAGACTGACTTTTTTGATGCGGCGCTGGCAGGTGGTTATGATTTGGCTCAGGATAGACCTTTTTCATCATTTACTGGGTTCAGAAGCACACGTAGGCTGGAGGGCAGCAAGCTATTTGCGCATTCGGCCTATAGATTAGACATGGCCATCACGACCTCTTTCACTTTTGGATTTATGAGTTTAGGTCTTGCGCAGGGGGTAGAAAATCTATTCGGTGGTAATCGTCCCAGTGCGGTGTTATGGGATAGAGATGAGAATGAAACCTATCCAACGGGTCAGGCTTTCCGAGCTGGCTTGCCTGTCTTCTTGTATTCCTTTTCTTATGAAGCTGTGGTGCTACGACCCCTCAGAAAAATTGTCATACAAGCCAGACCAGAATTTAATCTAGGATACTATACTGATGTTGGATTCGGAATAGATGTAGGGAAGGTTATGAATGTAGAGAAGAACGTGGACAACCTAGGATATACTGACACTAATAATCCCAGCGTCCTGAAGGTCAATAATGAAAATATTTCATTCGCCTTTTCTATCGGTGGCACTTTAAGAGCTGTGTTATATAATGCGCATCTTAATGCACTCTTCAATGATCGTACACATCATATCGCTTTTGCGGATACAAGAAAAATCGTCCTCGAAGGTTATATAGGTGCAAAGGTGCAAATCCTAAAGAAGATAGAATTTTCTATGTCCATAAATCAGAGGACCTCCCAATTCTCATTGGAACAAAGAGATGCGAGATTCTGGGGCACCCTAGGGTTGAAATATCTATTAGCGCCTGAGGGCGAAGGCTGCTACGACCTGTAAGACAATTATTCAGATGCACTTACACGTTGGCCATCACTACCCTCCCAGTAGGGATACCATACCAGTATAGGGTCACTCACCTTGACGTCACTTCTTCTAGGTTTGATTTCTCTTTTAGTAACACTCTGAAGCGCTTGATTCCATTTTTCTGTAATAGAATTAATCTTGGTTTTTAGCTCGTTTTCTATTTCGTAACGTGCCTCATCCAACATCGCTAAATCTTCTCTTGACTCCGCCACCTTCTCTTTTGCTTTTCTTGCCATACGTCGCTTGGTAGATACAGAGCCCATAGATGATCGTCGTCGTCTTCCACCAAATACACCACCAAAAACCGTCTCTACGACATTGATAAACTCATCATTTCGTCGGCTTCTTTGTTCGGCTTGTGCTTCATCCAGGTCTCTTTCTTCCTTACGTATCTTTTCATCCAGTTTGGCAAATTTTGCATCATACTTGTCATGCAATTTATCTATTTCATCATCTCTCTCTTCTCTTACTCTAACCTGAAGTCGCATACGAAAAGACTCTTCTGACTCCGTATCAGATTGATATATTTCTAGCTGCTCATGTTGTAGTGTATGCATTCGTTGGTTCACATATAACCAGTCTGAAAATTCTGACTCTATTTGGTTTAGTTCTTTTACCGTATTCATGCTTTCTGGCACGGACTTATACTCTACGTCTATATTGTCAGGATGGTCGGGTTGATTGAGTAGGGCTTGTTGCCAGTTAGCGACCTTCATTGCTGCCGCCCAATCTGTCCGTCCAAATTCATCAGGCGCAGCTGCCAATAGCGCCATACTGGTTACCTTATCTACAGACCTTTTCTCGTCATAGAATCTCACTTGTGCTGGACATAATAAGCGCGGTTCGTAGCAAATCTTCTTCTTTTGTCCGAAACTCAGACCAGACTCTGTCGGCGATTTCCATAAAGCCATAAATCGTTGCTGAATCTTATGATCTAAGGTCGGCGGCATTTGCACCTTTGGCTTATCTTCTACTACAGCTCTTGCCTGGGAAAGGTTAGCCACCCCTGACGCGTATACTTGGGGGGTTCCTGTTTTTTTATCCTTCATGAGTGCCTTGACCTGAGGCCTTGTCATGGGTCCACGGAGGTAAGACATCGCCCATCTGGTATGATAAATCACAGGCGCATCAGCATGCACATTATGCATCAGAAAAACGCGAGATGATAGGCCAGTAATAATATCATCGAAGTCCATCTGCTTTCCGCCTGCTTCAGCGATGGCCCCTTTTAAGCCATCCAACACTCTAGCCTTGTCTCTCTCTGTCTGAAGTTTGCCGATAAACCAAGTCCCCGCATTAGACAAGCCCTTGTAATCTATGTCCACAGGATTCTGGGTTACTAGAACTGATCCTACCCCATAAGCTCTCGCCTGCTTCAGTAAAGTCAATAGCGGCTTCTTAGAAGGTGGATTGGAGGTAGGTGGAAAATAGCCAAATATCTCATCGAAATACATCAAGCTACGTAAGCTGGTCGTCCCCGATTGCTGACGCATCCAGGCAATCAGACTGTTAAGGAGCAAGGTCACAAAAAACATCCTTTCACTCTCAGAGAGATGAGCAATATAGAATATGCTGTGCTTAGGCTTGCCCTCTGGTGTGTAGTACAATTTATCAATATTTAAATCCTCTCCCTTAAGCCAATACTTAAATTGTGGAGAAGCGATAAGCGTATTGAATGACATGGCCAACTGAAAGCGATCATCTGTCTTGAAGAAGGTTTCTATATCGAAAACGCCTAATTGTGAGAACGGTGGGGATTGTATACTTTTAATTAGAGTAGCCAGGTCAAGGTCTTGTCCTTTCCTCCAAAAGTGTTCAAAGATATTAGCAAGTAGTATCCCTTCTTTGCTACGTACAGGGTCAGCCTTACTTTCTACCATTCCTAGGAGTGCTGCGACGATGCCTTGTATTCTTTCTAAATGCATCTCTGCATCACTGTCAAAATCCTGTCCAGCTGAATACGAAGGCGCTGCAAATGACCCAAGGATGTTAATCGGAATCCCTGCATCAGAACCTGGTGTATAGATATTGATATCCACAGAATCCATAAGGAGTCGTATACGATCCTTTGTCTGGCCCCAACTTCCTAATCCTTGTTCCCACTTAGATGAAATCGATGCCGCATAATCCCCAACTGACATGCCTTTGCGACTCGCATCATCAGCATTGATCCAAGATTCGAAATCCGTAGCTGCCAAATCAGGAAACTGGAGCATGAGGTTGGTCATATCTCCTTTAGGATCTATAATCAATGCGGGTACTTTATCTATCGCCGCTTCTTCTAAGAGACCTATGCATAATCCTGTCTTGCCACTCCCGGTCATACCCACACAGACGGCATGCGTCGTCAGGTCTCTTGCATCATAATTGACAGCCTCAGGGGAGATTTTTCTTGTGGCAGTATCATACTTAGCTCCGAGATAAAATGAACCCATTTGTTCTGGTGGCAGATTAATCATAGTCGTTTTTAGATTATTAGGTTGTGTTATTGTCGCTTAATAGGAATTATATGAGACGGTTTATTTATCAAATGGCTTAGCGTCGAAGGCAGCTCTTTTGTCCATGAACCATTTTTTTAAGGCCTCTGGTTCTTTCATCAATTCTTGCATTGCTGACATGGCTTCTAAATGTGCCGCATCTTGTTTGATATACATGTCTTTACCATGTTGCTTGCTTAGTTCTGCCATCTCTTCAAAAGTCTCCGCCGTAAATATTAATTCGCAGGCGCCTCCTAATTCCTTGCAAGTCATAGATTTCAATAATTCAGAATTTGCCTTAAAAATAAGTACTGAGATCACCTATTGCAAATCATCTATTTCTAGATTGGAGTTCGGATTGGCGCATCGGCATACTATCTATAAGTTGGTAGAGCTTTTCTTTGGAGATCCAATCTGTCTGATGCAATTTTATACCTCCATCCAATCCTATAAGTGTCATCTCAATTGTGGAATTAGAAGCGCTATTTGATGCTTTATTAGAAGAAACTAATTCCATAATCTTTGGCTGATGAAGGATGTGATATTGGGTATCTTTTTTCATATAGATGACAATCTTTCTATCATCTAACGCCTCCTTTTCATTCACAAATTCTTGTAATTGTAATTGGCACTTTGCTTCAGCTGCTGTGGCACAGTCAATTAATATTACTCGATTCTTCCACAAATGCTTCTCCATGTTTTGCGACCAAGTAGTATGTGTAAATAGGAATAGACAGCAAATTATAGTTATCCCTTTATAGAAAAGTCGAGATACAGATGTTACAATCATGCTATCTTCTATTTTATAAAATGTGCTCATTTTATATCTCCCCGATACCACTCTTTGTATTCCTTGTAAGCTGCACAGGTCCCTTGAATATAAACTTGTGCTTTGGCCTCATCGAGTTCTTTTAGCGGTCGGGCAGGGGTGCCTGCATAGATATTACCTGGCTCTATCTTAGTACCTGAAGTGACAACAGCACCCGCAGCTATAATCGTCTGGCTGGGTACAATCACATCATCGAGTACAATAGCTCCCATGCCTATAAGGACATTATCTGCTATCTGACAACCATGAATAATGGCTCTATGGCCTACGCTGACATTATTACCTAGGATGGTGTCTGATCGTCCATTAGTGCCGTGGACCATCGTAAGGTCTTGAATATTGACATTCTCCCCGATCAGGATACGATTGACATCTCCTCTTATAACGACCCCAAACCAGATACTGCAATGAGCGCCTATCTCTATATCTCCTGTAAGAACAACATCATCAGCAACCCATGCTGTGGGATGGATGACGGGTGTCTTCCCATTAACGGAATACAATTTTGGCATTACTTATCCTTTGGAATGACTGACGGGGGATAGCTTATATCCTTCTTTCTTAAGCAAATCTATGACCCCGTTTTTACCCCCCAAGTGGCCTGCGCCGACAGCAAAAAACATCTGATGTGCCGCCATTTT
>CAZIMH010000210.1:0-5755 GCA_964540155.1 uncultured Saprospiraceae bacterium | reverse complement strand
TATGTTACTCTCTTACCAAAATAAAATATTGAATATCTTCTTAAGTAAAGGTAGTAGGCCATAGATTAGGAGCCTATATAACCTTTGTTATATCTATTCTACTAAATAGAATTAATTCTTATCTAACTTAGGAGAATCCAATGCGAGAAAATTAGAAGGGCAAATATTATATGAAGATTCATCCCTAATCGAATTGGTGTTTGTTCTAGTTCATTTCATACTCAACCTAATCCTATTCCGCTCTACATCTATACTAACAACCTTGACACCCACTGCGTGGTTAATGCTTAGTACCTCTGCTGGATTTGAAATAAATCTATCTGAGTTTCAGACCAATCATTAATTTTCTATATAACTTTTCTATCTTTCCACTCCCTAACTTGACCCATATGGAAATTAGAAGGCTTAATATGGATAACTCCTGGCACATAAAGTTTGGAGAAAAATCCATACTTATAGACCCTTGGCTGAAAGGAGTAGAAATTGATTTCTTTTCTTGGTTTAATATGCAATGGCATAGAACACCGCCTATGAGTCCACAGTCTATCCCACACTATGATCTTGTAATTATAACCCAGAAATATCCTGATCATTTCCACGAAGAAACTTTATTGGAATTACAACCTGATTGTCTCATAGTTCCTAAATCTATACACAAGAGGGTTTCGCAATTATTACCTAATTCTCAGGTCCGGCATCATCTTGAAGATGTAAGTGATATCATCGGTCATGAATTGAATTTAAAACATTTGCCTAGCAAGAGGCATATAGACCCTATCTATGATGCACTTGTTCTAGATGATGGTAAAGAGAGTATCTTATTGGCAACCCATGGATATGCAGAAGCGGATCAGTGGAAACAGAATCTACAAGATATCCCACCTATAAAAGTGGCCTTTACCCCTTTCAATCTTTACAAGTTACCTTTCTTCCTTGGAGGGATTGTATCTCCAGGTATAGATGCAGTCAAAAAATTAATTACAGACTTTGATCCCACGCATATCATAGCCACACATGACGAAGACAAATTTGCTAAAGGACTAGTAAGTAAACTTGCCAAAATAACGCTTTCGCCTCCCGCCAACGAACTTGTAAAAAATGAACTCTTCAAGGAAAGGTTGCTTACATTAACCTCTTACGAACCAATTACCATATGAGTAAAAAATCCAATGACCTTCTCCAAATAATTATTATTTACCTAATTATAGCTGTGGTGGGATTAGGCCTCTGGTATATCTGGCCCTATGAGAATCAAGTGATCAGATTACTCGTCAGTGACCTTGGGATGACGTTGGTTTGTTTTTTCTTCTCTGTTGTCAAAAAGAACAGCTCTGTATATGACGCTTATTGGAGTATTATTCCTTTTTATTTTGTGCTTTTTTGGTCCATGCTTTATTTAGAGAAGTTGGATTTACATAGAATACTAGCCATGCTTGTCATTAGTATCTGGTCATGGAGATTGACGCTTAATTGGGTTCGATCTTGGTCAGGATTTCATCATGAAGATTGGAGGTATATCAAACTGGCCAAAGAGAATGGTAAGTTATATCCACTGGTAAATTTTTTTGGAATACACTTATTTCCTACCCTCTTAGTCTTTGCCGGCATGTGGCCGATTTATTATATCTTCCAGAATCAGTTATTCTCTTCAGGTATATTCTTTTTGGGTATTGCCGTAAGCCTGATAGGCACTGGACTGGAATACGTTGCAGACAATCAGTTGGCAGCATTTAGAAAGACCAATCCCCCATCCACTCAGTTATTAGATACTGGAATATGGTCAAGGTCAAGGCACCCAAACTATCTAGGTGAAATGTTATTTTGGCTAGGCTTATTTGTCATAGGCTATGCTTATCAGGCACCTTACTATACTGTCATAGGGGCTTTATCTATGATGGCATTATTTATATTTATTTCTATTCCAATGAAGGAAGCAAGGATGAGTGCTAGGAAATCAGGTTTTGAAGCGTATTCACAGAAAGTACCCATGGTGATTCTAAAAATATTCTAATCACAATTCTTTTAATGTCAATCCAATCCTTTTCCGCTCTACATCTATACTAACCACCTTGACATCTACAGCTTGGTTAATGCTGAGCACCTCCGCTGGATCTGAAATAAATCTATCTACAATCTGAGAGATGTGTATAAGACCTGCTTCTTTGATTCCCAAATCTACAAAGGCGCCAAATTTTGTAAGATTGGTGACGGTGCCTTTAAGTCTCATCCCTTCAGACAAGTCACTAATGGATTGTATTCTATCATCGAACTTGACAGCCTCTGCTTTTCCTCTAGGGTCTAGCCCCGGCTTTATTAATTCCTGTACGATATCTTGTAGCGTAGGCAGTCCTACCTCTTTGCTGAGGTATTGATTGAGGTCTATTTGATTTAGTGTTTGCTTATCTCCTATCAGTTCTTGTAAGGATTTTCCTTCTGCTTTAGCTATTTGATTAACTAGAGAATATCTTTCGGGATGTACACCTGTGTTATCTAGAATATTTTTTCCATCTAGCACCCTTAAAAATCCAGCAGCTTGCTGGTATGCTTTTTTGCCCAACTTGGGTACCTCCATTAATTGTACTCGAGATACAAAGCGCCCTACCTGCTCGCGATGCGCTACAATATTACTGGCTAATCCAGAGCCTAGCCCTGACACATATGTGAGCAGGTGCTTACTTGCAGTATTGATATTTATTCCTACAGCATTCACAGCTCTAGAGACAGTATTATCTAGTTCTGATTTCAGGAGTGATTGGTTCACATCATGCTGATATTGTCCGACTCCTATGGATTTTGGATCTATTTTGACGAGCTCAGCCAAAGGATCCATTAAGCGTCTGCCTATGGAGACAGCTCCTCGGATTGTTATGTCTTCATTTGGAAACTCTTCTCTGGCTACTGCCGACGCTGAGTATATCGAAGCCCCATCTTCATTGACAAGATAGACTTGTACGTCTTCACCTAATCTAAGGCCCTTAATCCATTGGTAAGATTCCTTACCAGCGGTACCGTTGCCTATAGCGATCACTTCTACTTTATACCTACTCATAAGCGCATATATAATTTCCTCAGCCTCTAGGATTGACTTTTGTGGTGGATGTGGATAGATGTTCTTGCTGTCTAATAGTGCGCCAGTGGAAGAAATAATAGCCACCTTACATCCTGTTCTGAATCCTGGGTCAATAGCCAAGGTCACTTTATTTCCTACCGGAGCCGCTAGAAGTAGCTGGTAGGCATTCTGACTAAATACTGCGATAGCTTCTGAATCTGCTTTTGCTTTGGCAGCTTTCCGAGTCTCATTATCTATGGACGGCATGAGCAATCTCTTTCTCGCATCCACTATGGCTAGTTTTATTTGTTCCCCACACGCATGGTTGCCTACTTTTAGGTAACGCTGAATACTACCCTCTAATCGTTCTTCATCTATCACCAATTTCACCCTCAACAGGCCTTCCTCTGCTCCCCTATTCATGGCAAGTATTCTATGAGAAGGACATTTCTTCAGAGGCTGACTATAGTCAAAGTAATCTGTGTATTTGACGGCCGCTTCTTTTTTTGACTTGACAACTTTTGACTCCAAGATTCCGTAACCATAAGCCTTCCTTGTAATATCCCTAACAACGCTTTTTTCACTTATCCATTCAGATATAATAAATCTGGCGCCTTCTAATGCAGCATCTCCATCTGGCACCTCTTTACTTATATAAGCAGTTGCTTTCTTTCTTAAGTTATTGGCATTCTGGCTCATAATAATTTTAGCCAATGGCTCCAGTCCTCTCTCTCTAGCAAGCGTAGCTTTTGTCTTTCTTTTCTTTTTATAAGGCAAGTACAGGTCCTCAAGAATATTCTCATCATAGCAACCCTTGATTGTCCTTTCTAATTCAGAAGTCAATTTACCCTGTTCTCGTATAGCCTCTAATATTGTTTCCTTCCGTTTAGCTAAAGCGACCAGTTTCTTATACTCTGTGAGCACCTCACCTATTTGCACTTCATCTAATGAACCTGTCATCTCTTTTCTATATCTGGCTATAAATGGTATAGTAGACCCCTCGTCTGCTAGTCTAAGGATATTGTCTATAGCTTTAGAGGAGTAAGTCAGTCTTTTCTTTAGGATATTTATGTCAGTCAACTGCACTGTTTTAGGATATAAAAGTAATTCGTAATTGATAGAAAGACGGCATAGTAGATATTAAGTTTCTTAGACATATCATTTCCATTCTGTTGTAATACACCCTCATATCTAATTGAAATATAGAACTTCCAATAACATCAAGAGAAGCACAAAAGCGACTATTCCAATTTGCATCACACAATATTTCTACCAGTCCTTAACAAAAAGGGCTAAATTAAGGTCTATTTTAAAAGCTAAGAAAAATTTGTCTCTAGAGATATTGAAGTACATCTCAATAAATAACCCATAATATTGACCCATGAAAAAATTCAACATACTCTTCACTCTCCTATTTAGCTATGGCATATTACTGTGCCAAGGCCATGAAGAGAAAACTTGGTGTCTAGTCAATTGTGACCCTGCTATACACTTAGAAAACAAAAATCTCTTATATGATAATCTTATGAATGACACGGTCATTACTTCGGCCTTAGATTTTGAAGAAATTAGATTTCCATTGAGATTTACTTATATCACTGAAAATTTACTTACGATAGATAAGGAAGTACATGCCACTATAGACAAGGCTGTCAAAGAACTCAATTACGCATATAGAAATACAGGTATTGTTTTCACCAAGGATCAGATTACTCAAATTCAATCAAAAACCAAACTGGAAGACCTTTCATTAAATGCATATAATCTATATGACTCATTCTCTCGAGAATATGATCTGCCAGATATGATTACAGTGTATATCCTAGAACATCAAAAAGAATTCTGTAGGATATCAGGTAATAATATAAGTTGTTCCAGAGTGGGTGGATTCTCATATATTCTATCCAGCCGAGTTAACAATCTAGTCCTCAGCCTATTTGATTTGACAAATCCAAAGATCGTCGCACATGAGTTTGGCCATTTCTTTGGCTTATATCATACATTCGAAGAAAGTCTTTTTGGAAAGGATACCTTCTCTCCTGACAGCTGTACTAAGAAAGGTGATCTTATCTGTGACACCCCACCCGACCCAGGAGCTGTCTACGAAATTTATGTGAATCACGCGACTTGTGAAATGGTAGGATTTGAAGATAAGAATGGTAACAGCTACAATCCTATTCTCAATAATTATATGTCATACTACAAACCTTGTTATCTAAAAGAGAACGTATTTACAAAAGAGCAAGAACTGGCAATGAGAATTTCAAGCAGATTGGAAATGAGAAAAAAACTCAGTCATTAATAATTAATTCAATTTAAATTTGCTTAGCCTTAAAAACTCGAAACGAATAATTCTCATTCTATTGAGTTTAATTGTTGTGACTTTAGGATATGCAAAATATAACAACATGAGTCTGAAGGACCTTGGCTTCAAGATATTGAATACCATTAAAAAGATGAAAGGAAGCACTGTCAATATTAATAAGCTAACAAAAGTGCATTCACCTTCTGTGACACATGATGACTGGACAGCGCTATTAGACAAGCACGTTACAGTGAATGGTCAAGTTAATTACAAAGGCTTCATTCAGGATAGTGCGGCATTAGAAAAATATTTGCGCAAACTATCTACTCATCCTCCTGGCAAGAACTGGTCAAGTGCAGAGACAATGGCTTATTGGATAAATGCCTATAATGCTTTTACTG